>CAMMKL010000168.1 GCA_946497265.1 uncultured Clostridia bacterium
TCAGGGTATTAAATTCCTCCGCTCCGCCGATGCGTTTACCAATATAACCGTAATCGCTGTGGTTGGAGTCGTGGCCCTCGCCGCCGTAGCCTTTCATCAGGACTTTCTGGCCGAGTCCGTCGGTGTTCAGGTACACCTTTTTGGTATTGTCCAACGCCGTGAGGAAGGGATTGGCCGCCAAAGAAGCAACGTTATGCGTGATGCGCACGCTGACCTGGTCGGCAACCTCTTCCCAGCCCTGCGGGTTTTCCATGATTTCACGGATGGCAATCGCGCCGTCTTGCCAGTTGATCTCACCGTTGGCGTTCGCGTCCCCGGTGATGATCACCTTGGTGTTGGGCATGACGGTGTTCTGGGTGTCCATCTCAGGATCCTGGATGACCCAGCGGGCCGATCCCAGGCCCATCGCCGCATAGCTTTCTTCCCCTTCCGTTACAGTGTAGGAAGATGCCAAGATGCGGCGGAAGCTGTTGTTTTCCGAATTGCTGTAAATGGCTGCGCTCATCTCGTCGTTAGAAACAAACGCGTACAGCCAATCGGTCTCACTTTCAGTCGCTACATAATTATCGTCAATGACGATGTTCGTATCGCCTATGTTGTCTACGTTTTCGCTCATGCGGGCGCCTTCAAACTCGGACACGGATCCGTCCTTGTTGTTGGCGGAAACCAGGCTCCACTCTGGAATTTCCAGATAATTGATGTTCTGGGCGCCGTTGTTTTGCACCTCAGTGATGTCAAAATTCAGGATGTTGCCTTCTACCTGGAACCTTGCCTTCACTATCGAATCGATGTCGTCCGACTGAACATGCAGCGTATACTCCGCTTCGCTGTCGCTCAACTTTGTAAATTCTACGTTGGAAGGATTCACGGCAATTTGTTGGGCATCGTTGACGATCAGGGCGTTAATCGGGTTCAGGCGACCGTCTACCACACGGCCATCCGTCATGACATAGCTCTTAACCCGGGGGAAATATTCGTCAATCTCTACGGACATTTGGTCGGAAGAGATGGTGTTGATCTTTTCCTCAGTAGGTTTTTCGGTTCCCGCAACCTTGAATACCTTCAGGCTTTTGATATAGACTGGCTTTTGCATGGAATCTTTGTAAACCCGCATACCAATTTTACCGGGATTCACTGGAACTGTACCTGTGTAAAGCTGAGTCGTTTCCCAGACTTTCTCTCCATCAATTAAAAGCGATACTTTTTCATTTATAAACTCCACGCGCATAGTATGGTAACTATCTGCGGTCAAAGGGGTTATACTACCCTCTGACTCTGTGGATACGTATCCATTGGCTATAATATATTCTTCATTGTTACGCGTACCGGCAAAGAGATAGTTACCGGCTTGGTTGTCCGTCGTACGGAATGCAATTCCAATACTACTAGGATCTTCGCTTTTAAACTCAATTTCTACTACGCCATTTTCTAATTGAGGCGCTTTATTGTCCCATACAACCCCCTGGACGCCGTTGACTTCCAGTTTGAGTACCCCATCCTCAATAGTGGATGATGTAACGTCTCCGCCCCAATCCGCCGCTTCTGCGGAAGCGTAATCCGTTTCGTAAACCAGAGTAAAGTCCGGTTCCGTCTGTGCGGCCTGCACTTTGTTTGAACCAATCGCAGCCGCCGCTTGTCCCATCAGCAGCGAAGCCGCCAATGCAATAGAAAGTAATTTTTTTCTCAGCATTCCTTTCATCCTTTCTGCTTAGATATAACCTACCTTTGAGTAAAAAATTTTTTCCTTCAACACCTCCATATTTCCATTGCAGCTATGGCAATCCCTTTCGGGATAAACAAACGTATTCGCCCCCTTGCCCAGGCATAGGTCACGGGGCAATCAGCTCCCGGCGGACTTTGGAAAAAGATTGTTCCATATTGTTACCCCATTCTTCCGCCGTCATCCGCCCGCCCAGCACCTGTTTCATGCCGTTTTCAAAAATATCGTCGATTACGTCAAAGTCGGAACCCGCACGCGGCGTCTGATAACTCTGGACAAACGTCTTGACTTCCGGATTCGAAAGCACCGAGCACATATTATAGATGCCGTTGGAAAGGTATCCCTTAACCTTTTCTACGGCTCCCTTTGTCGCCATAATCCCGCTGGCATGTTCTCCAAAAAGGGAAACGGCGGTATCGGTGTACAGGAATTTTAAAAATATTTTGGCTGCTTCCGGATTTTTGGCCCCGGAAGGGATGTAAATTTGTTCCGGCTGCAAAGACACATAAGCGGGGTCGCCTTCCTCCAACTTCAAACTGGTCAACAGGCCGTATTCAAACGAATCCCCGCCCTCCCTTTGCGCATGGCGCATTTCATTCTCTATCCAGATAGCACTTGGGACAAACAAAGCTTGACCCTGCATCATGGCCGCCTGCGCTTGGGTATGATCCATGGACGAACATCCGGGCAGGATGTACTCCCCTTGTGATATTCTTTCGATATTATCTAAAATTTTTTCCATCTCCGGAGTCTGCGTACAGCCCTCTTGATAAGAAAAGAAATCATAAAGCTGTTCTTTACCGCCTCCGCTGGCAATCGCGGGAAGAAGCAATTGGTTGAGGTATCCGGGGGACATCCCCGGGTAGACCAGCAGGTAACGCCCTTCTTTTTTGCACCGGTCTCCCAAAGCAAAAAATTCGTCCCAGGTGGAAGGCGTCTTCCAGCCTTTTTCGTTAAACAGCGTCTGATTATAAATCAACCCCGAAACCGCCGTGTTAAACGGGGCCAGGAAAATTTTATCGTCCCCGTACGGTTTATAAAAGGTGGTGTCCAGAAGGCCGTCGAGGATCTGTTCTTCTACAGTCCCGGCCTGGTCGAGGCTCTTGCTTTTAAACACTTCCGTCAGTTCCAGCAGCCGGTGTTCCTTGATCATTTTCAAAGTCACACCGTCCTCCTGCGCCTGATTGAGATAAATGAGGTCGGGAATATCCCCCGCTATAATTTCCGGGCTGATGATTTCCCCGATTTTAGGGCTGATCTTGTATTCTACCTCTACTTGCGGATACAGCTTATTGAACTCTTTGATGAGTTCGTCCCAGAATTCGATCCCGTATCCCCCTTGAAAAAGGGCCAACCGAAGCTCGCCCGAGATTGGTGATTCCTCAACATTGTCCGAAAAATTTTGCATAATCGGCACCGGTTCCTGAGAACAGCCCCATGCCGCGCAGGCAATCAGGAGCGCCGCCATCACCATAGAAATCATTTTTTTCATAATTTCCTCCATCGACCCGTCGGTATTTTTATTGTAGCATTGCAAAGTTTCTAATTAAATGGATTTTTTCTCTGAAATGCTGTACAATTCTCATATCCTTAACAAAAAATAGGAATCGCAAGCTAACCCCTCCTTTCAGGGTATCCCTGGGATTCCTGTTTTTGAACATTATCCTTTTTCTTTCATAAACTTCCCTGGAGACATGCCGGTTTCTTTTTTAAACACGCGGTTAAAATAAAACGGATCTTCGAAACCAACCATACGAGCCACATCCTTAACTGGATATTGATTGCTCCTAAGCAGGTTTTTGGCACGCTTTATCTTTTCCTGATTGATAAACTGGACGATCGTCATTCCGGTTTTTTCCTTAAAAAAGGTGCTGATGTAATTGGGATGGAAGGAAAATTCCTCAGCAATATCAGAAACTGATACCCGCTCCCCGATATGGTCGGATACATATCCCTTAATGCGATCCAGCAAATCCCGCTTTTGGTTTGCGGTACTCCCTAGCGTATCGTTTTTTAACCAGTTAAGCATTTCGTCCAGAATGGTAAGTAGGTCTTCATAATTTGTACAGCGCTTGATTTTCCCATAGTAGCCTTCCAGTACCTCCACATGGCGTTGTTCATATACATACATCTGAATGACCAGCAAAACAGAGAAAGCAAAATCAATCGTCTGCGCCGGCATTACGTTTTTATCTTTAAAGTTTTGTATCACTGCCCAGATTTGCCGGTTCAGCTCCTCATAGTTCGCGTCCTCCAGAAAAGCCTTGTATTTGCGCACAATATCCGGTTGGGTAATGATGGCGTCCACGCTTTCCAGCCGAAGGCCTTCCAGGCGGCAACACCGTTCCCCATAAAAAGAAAGCTGCTTTACCGTTTTACAGCGTTCAAATGCATCCTTCAGATTGCTGAGAGAAGGAATGTTTGTCTGGTAAAGAATGAAGCATGAACACATCAAAAAAAGCTTAAGCTGTTTTTGCAGTTTGAGGAATATATTGTTTTCAATCACCTTATTTAGGTCAAAGGAATTCCATACCAGACAAACTGTTGTGTCATCCACAGAAAAGCAGGCCGTTTCCCGCTCGTTCCGAAATATCTGCTTGAGCATCCTTTTTACCTTTTCGCAATCCGTTTTCGTCACTTCTGGTTTTTTGGAGATACAGACATAAACCAACTGGTATGAACTTTCGCCGACCGATTCGAGCGGCGCACGGAGCTCCTGGCCCAATAGATAATCCTGGATATAGGCTCCGCTTTCCCGGTATTGCGCAGCCTCCGATTCCCCTGGATGCGGTAATTTTCTCTCTTCCAGTTTTTCTTTCAGGCGCCCCAAAAGAGAAATCATGTCTTCTTTACGACAGGATATTTTTAAAAAATAATCCTCAGCCCCTAACTTCATGGCCTTTTTGACATAATTCAATTCGTTGTAATTGCTGATTACAATAATTTCTCCCGCAAAATGGTTCTGTTTCAAATTTTCAATCAGCTCAAGCCCATTCATTCCAGGCATGACAAGATCCGTAATGATGACGTCCGGCTTCATCTTCTGAACCAATTCCAACGCGTCGTAACCATTCCCGGCCGTCCCAACAATTGTAAAACCGTACTCTTGCCAGTTAACCAACGTCTGTAACCCAATCAGGACAATTTCCTCATCGCCTACCAAGATCTCCTTAAACATGCTGTTCTCCTTTGTTCCAAGGCAAACGTATGACCACCTTGGTACCTTTCCCTTCTTCCGAATACAAAT
>CAMMKL010000169.1 GCA_946497265.1 uncultured Clostridia bacterium
GGTCCACGTCCTCCATCTTTCCTTGATCACAAAAAAAAAGGGCCTCTGGATATACAGGTACTCTTTTGCTTTCGCGATCAAATTCAAATAAACGTTTTCCCCGACCGCCACTTGATCCAGCGGGCTGTCGCTGTAGGGCTGAACAAAGCCGTCGTTTTCAAAAGGCTGGGGATGGTACTTTTGCGGAAGATACCGTTCATAATGCTCTTCCGTTTCTCGCCCCAAGTTCCACATCTGCAAAAACATCAGGGTAAAGCTCCATACCGCTTCCCCCTGTAAAACAACGGATGCATCTTTCCAGTGGCCGAACCGTTCCACCCTGTTGATGTATTCGTCCGCCAGGTTAATCCCTCCCGTAAAGGCTGTGTGTCCGTCGATCACAGCAATTTTGCGGTGGTCACGGTTATTGAGGATGGTGGAAAGTACCGGCACAAAGGGGTTAAATTCCCGGCATTCAATACCCTGCTCCTGCATGGTTTTCCAGTAGTATGCCGGCAAAGTGGTCAGGCATCCTACCCCGTCGTAAAGCAGGCGCACCTTGACCCCCTTTTTCACCTTATCCCGCAGGATATGCAGGATACCATCCCACATAACCCCTTCTTCGATGATAAAATACTCCAGAAATATGTAGTGTTCGGCCCGCCGCAGCTCGGCCTTGAGCCGTTCGTATTTTTTCTCTCCCGGGGAAAGGAACGAAACCGAGGTGTTCCGGTACACCGGATATCCTGCGTCGTGAAGGATATACGTTGCCTGCACGTAAGCATCCCGATTTCGGGCGTACAGCTCACGCATAACCTCTTGGTCTTGCTGCAAAAGGGGCAGAGTCCGATCCGCTGCCGCCTGCAGTTCCTTTTGAAAACGCCGGGGAATCCCCTGCACACCGTATAAAATATACAGCAGACCCCCAAACACCGGAAAAACCAAGATGGCGATGACCCATGCCAGCTTATAGGAGGGGTTTTTCTTTTGATTGACAATATATACCACCGCCAACAGGCTGAGCGCCGTAAAAAATATATGCCAATACACCGCATAGTCGCTTACGTACCAAATTCCTAAGATCAAGATAGCCGCCTGTAAGGCCATAAACAGCACAACAGGCAAAATACGCTTGCTCAGGAAATGTCTGTTTTTACGGCGGAGCCTACACATCATTTTCTTCCATTTCCAAAGCCTCTTCTTTCTGCACGGGGTCGTCTTCTTCCGGACACGCCGGTTCGGCGACGGGTTCCTCCTTCTCTTTTTTCAGGCGTTTGTTTACCCAAGCGCCCAAAACAGTGTAAACAACCGCCAGCACCGGAACGCCCAGCAGCATCCCCAGGATACCGAACTGCCCGCCGCCTACAATCACGCCAAACATGACCCAAATACCGGATAAACCGATGGAATTGCCCACCACATGGGGATCGATAACATTCCCATCGATCTGCTGCAGCACGATGATAAAGACAATAAACCACAGCCCCTTGATCGGGTCTACCATCAGCAGGATAAAGGCACTGGGGATCCCCCCTATAAACGGTCCCAGAATCGGGATTACATTGGTTACGCCGACCACCACGCTGATGAGCAACGCGTAAGGCATCTGGAATATCGTCATACCGATAAAGCAGAGCACCAGTATGATGAAGGAGTCGATCAGCCGGCCTATGATAAATTTGCCGAAAGTCTGATTGGTGAGGGTGGCAAGCTCCCATACCTTACCGAGAAAACGTTTCGGCACGCAGGCGTTCACCAGTTTTTGAATTTGACGGATGAGTTTTTCCCGCCCCGCAAGCATATAAATGGAGACAATCAGGCCGATCAGCCAATGGTAAAGACCTGTGGTAATGCCTTTCGTAAAGCTAACCAAATGGGGAAAAACAGCGTTCAGCGCCTTACTGATGCTGTCAAAATCGATATTTTCAAAAAAGTGGGTAACGCCTGCTTCCATCTGTTTGACAAGTTCCAAGCCCCCTCCCCATTTCGACACGGTGTCTTCCAACATCGCTGTAACCGAAGCCAGATAACCGGCAAAATTATCGCTGAGCTTACGGATGCTTTCCCCAAGCTGCGGCACAATGATCCAGACAATCAGGGTCACGCATAGGATCGCAAGCAGGTATGCCGTAATCAAGGCCAGGATTTTGGCCGCCTTGGGGGGCATTTTGCGCCTCTCGCGGTTTTTTCCCCCATATACTCGATCCCGAAAGAAAAGGTAAGGCCCGTTTAACAGATATGCAATCACAAACCCGTAAAAAAACGGGGCGGTCAATCCAAACACCTTGGATATTGCCCCCCATACAAGCCCCCAATTTGCCACTCCCAAAAATAACAGGATTGCATAAGTAATCAAAATCAAATTTCGACGTAAGCCTTGCTGCATACTTGCTACTCCTTTTTCCCTGTTTCCGGGCAGAATCTTTCTGTCCTATCATAGCCGATTTTTGCCATATTTACAAACGGAATTCAAAAAATTTACAATTTTCCCTTCTATCTTTCTCCCCTATCCATTCGGTGGCCTTCTTGTACTGTCCTTTATTCTATGGTACAATAGACAAAACGTCTCCCATATTTGCCTGTAGAATCAAAAATCTGTCTACAAAATCCAGGAAAACACGAAAGAATTCTTTCAACCCCCTACCATCAACCCTAAAGGCAGATCGTATTTGCTTTATTAACTAAGGAAAAAACGCTATTTCCTTTTATATCTATGTAGAACCCATTCCGGATTTTCCCGAATGAAAAAGATAAGAGGTGCAAAGTTTATGAATGAAGTTCTGAAACAAATCGGGGATATCGGCATTGTGCCGGTTATCAAGATCGAGGATACCGCCCAAGCGGTGCCTCTGGCCAAAGCGTTGTGCGAGGGCGGCCTTCCGGTAGCGGAAGTTACCTTTCGCACCGAACAGGCCGAGGAGGCTATGCGGCTTATCAGCAAAGAAGTTCCCCAAATGCTGGTGGGAGCCGGTACGGTACTAACCACTGAGCAGGTGGATCGCGCGGTGGCCGCTGGGGCGAAATTCATTGTAAGCCCCGGCTTAAATCCCAAAGTCGTTCAATATTGTATAGAGAAAGGCATTCCGGTGACTCCCGGCTGTTCCAATCCAAGCGACGTGGAGCAGGCGATTGAGCTGGGACTGGAAGTCGTCAAGTTCTTTCCGGCAGAACCCGCAGGCGGCATCGCTATGATCAAAGCGATGGCTGCCCCGTATACGAAGATGAAATTCATGCCGACCGGCGGCATTAACGCCAAGAATCTAAACGACTATCTCTCTTTCCCTCGCATCATTGCGTGCGGGGGCAGCTGGATGGTGAAGGACGACCTGATCCGCGACGGCAAGTTCGAGGAAATTACCTCCCTGACACGCGAAGCCGTCATGACGATGCTCGATTTCAAACTGCAGCACGTAGGCATTAACGCCAAGGATAACGACGGCGCGCTGGCCATCGCCAAAGCGTTTGCCGCAGCGCTTCCTCTTTCGGTCAACCGGAACACCGAGGCTTCCGTCTTTGCGGGCAAAGAGATTGAAGTGATGAAGGGCTGCGGCCGTGGAATGCTGGGCCACATCGCTTTTTCCTGCAATTATCCATCCCGGGCGGTCGCTTATTTAAAACGCCGGGGAATTTCTTTTGATGAATCCACGGCGAAATACGATGAAAACGGCAACCTCACCCTGATCTACCTGGCCGATGAGATCGGCGGCTTCGCCGTACATTTGGTAAAAAATTAAGGAGGAACCGTTATGAACAGCCCTTTGACCTTAGCCTCCGGCAAACCGCTGGATATTTTAACCTTTGGGGAAATCATGCTGCGCCTCTCCCCTCCTGGAAAAGAACGCATCTCGCAATGCGAAACTTTTGAAAAGCACGCGGGCGGCTCGGAGTTTAACGTCGCCGCTGGAATTGCAGCGCTTGGCCTGAAAGCCGGTTTTATGACCCGGCTTCCCCAAAACGAGATCGGAAAATTCATCCGAAGCAAAATTCGTATGAACGGCGTGGATGACCGTTATCTGATTTACGACAACAGCCCGGAGGCCCGCTTAGGTATTTATTATTACGAATACGGCGCAGCTCCCCGCAAACCCACCGCCTGCTATGACAGGCGCGACAGCTCTGTCGCCAAAATTTCTATTTCCGACATTCCGGAAGAAGCGTACGACAGCACCCGCCTGTTCCATGTGAGCGGCATTTCTCTGGCCCTGTGCGAAAATGCCCGCGAAGTGGTGGCTGCAATGGTCAAGAAGTTTAAGGAACACGGCGCCGCCGTCTCCTTTGACGTAAATTACCGAGCCAACCTTTGGGATGAAGGGACGGCAAGATCCTGTATCGAATCCCTTTTCCCCTATATTGATATCCTCTTTGTATCCGAGGAGACCTCACGCCGGATGCTCGGCCGCACCGGAAGCCTGGAAAGCATCATGAAGGGCTACTGCGCCGACTACGGGATTAAGATTGTCGCCACCACTATGCGCACCGTGGTCAGCCCCACCTGCCACTCCTTTACCTCGAAAATATACAGCGCGGCGGAAGACTGCTTTTATGAGGAGGAGGGCTACGAGGGCATTGAAGTGGTCGATCGGATCGGTTCCGGCGACGCTTACCTTTCCGGAGCCCTTTCCAGCATCCTGAAAGGAGAAAGCCTTCAGCACGCCGTAGAGCATGGAAACGCCATGTCGGTTCTTAAAAACACCGTGCCGGGCGACGTATCCATCTGTGATGAAAAGGAACTGGAAAACACCATCAAGGCACACAAAAAGATAGGCCCCGTAAGCGAATTGAACCGCTAACATGTTCGGCACGATTTTTATCGTGCCGATTTTCTTTATCAGGATAATCCTTTTCGATTGACAATTTTCTGAATAAAAGTTTTTATTGCTTTCTCATCTCTACCCTAAAAACTAACTTATTGTAAGCGCCTCATGCCGGCGCGGGGCACCCCCTTTCTGTTGCGCGACAGAAAGGGGGAAAAGAGCGCGCAAAGGGAG
>CAMMKL010000170.1 GCA_946497265.1 uncultured Clostridia bacterium
GATCCAGCGCCTTTGCTTTCGCTGCCAGTTCGATGAGTTCCGTCTTGTCGCCCGGCACAAAGCCCATGGCCTGGATGGCATACATCAGGGTTTTCCAGGCGGTGTCTACCTGTTCCTGGGTGGCGTCCGGGTCGTCATAGACCGCCTGGGCGCTTGCCAGCACTTTGTTGAACATCTCTTTTGCCGATGGAACCAGTTTGTCCACGTCGCCCGCTTCCACATGGCCGTTTGCGATATTCAGTACGTATTCCAGCGTGCTGATGTTCACCAAACCGTCCACAGCGCTTTGCAGGGCGGCGGCCGCTTCGTTTACTTCCGTCTGGGTGGCGTCCGCGTTGTCCAGAACTGCCTTGGCATTGTCCATTGCGGTCTGGAAGCTCGTCCAGCTTGCTGCGGTGTACGTCGTTTCTACCCGGCCTCGGTTTTCGTTGTATAGGTCTTTTAGCATATCCTTGTTAACCGCCCCGGTCACCTGAATGAGCCACGCGCAGCTGCTTCCATCGCTCATCACCACATCAATTCTCTGCAAGCCTTCCGGCAGGGTGGATAGATACGAGGATGACAAAGTAAGACCGTCTTCCTTGATCGTGTAGTCCCGTCCTTGATTAAGCTCTACTCCTTCATATACCAAACCATCCACTGTCAGGCTACCCTGGTTGAGCAGCCCTGTGGAGACACGCTGCGCTCCGGCCCCGTCCTTATCAAACTTCACGACCGGAGTGGAAAGCGCAACATCGGCCGGTTTTTCCGCCTGGTCAAAGAAAACGCCTTGAATCACGCAATTCTTGGGATTGGTGGAAGATATTCTTACCACGACATCCCCTTGTACCCGGTAGGTCTGATAAACGCCCTTTTGGAAATCGGAAATGGTTTCCGGTGAGGTGCACAGCACTTTGCCGGTGGCCTGATCCATGATCTCAACCTTTTGGCTGCGGCCGGTAAGGTCAAAGTCCGTCATATAAAGGGTCAGGTAATAGGGTTCCGTTTTGCTGTCATCCACCGATATGGTAATCGGTATCTGTGTTCCGCCAAAGTACATGCCCACTCCGTCCGGCTTGCTGCCGTCCGGCGCGCTCAAGGCATATTCCGTGTCGGCGCCCGTGTCGTACCAGGCATCCGCTTCCACATTAAATTCCTTCACATACTCAGGCAGGTTTACTACGTCTTCGCCTGTTCCCGTGTGGGAAAACATCGCGTACCCTTCTTTACCATATTGGTCAATCCAGTACGCTCCGTTTTCTTCCACTTCTTCCATAAAGGAAGTTAAGGATTTTTCTTTCAACTGGGCCACCGCACTTGCAAAGCCCATTTTTGCCTCGTTGTATTCCTTCAGAGTAGCATCCTTATCGGCAATTGCCTTTTCCATCGCTTGATATTGTGTGATAAAGGCGTCCCAACCTTCCGCCTCATACTGTTGCTGTTTAGAAAGATAGGGCGCTGCGTCATCGAGCAGTTTCTGAAGGTCTTCTTTGGTCAATTCTTCATACGGGATCTGTATGGACGACAAAGCGACAACCCTGCCGGCTTTGTCCACTTCCACTATGTTGACGTATTCCCCTGGATTCCTCTGTATTTCAATTCCATTGAAAAGAGGGGTATCATAGGCGGCTGGCTTGCTATCTCCCACTCGGATATCTTCCGGCTGCCCTTTTTCAGCAGAGTAGTAGTAAACATGACCGTCCCCTACTTCAGCATTAAGGCTGCGAAGCGAAATATTATCCGCATAAAAGTAGGCATCGTCCAAGCCGCCGTAATGGGAATCGTTTTTCCAGGTATAGATGCGGCTGCCGGTAATATTGTCCGGTACGGTAAATTCATCTGTTTGTTGGGCATACTCTGTGCCGGAAAACTCCAGCGTGTGATCCTCACCATTCGCAGATAAGGTCACCCAGCCCTTCTCGCCGTCTTTGCTCACTTTTCCCCAGGCTTCCATGAGGTATGTGGCTCCTGGAATTAAAGTGACGTCCTGCGTGCAGCCGCCTTCTGCATAGCCAATTTGGGCGGCCTTGCTCCCATCGACACCTTGTGTTTCAGAAACCGTAAAGTTGTTGGTCGAAGTCCACTCCGCTTCTCCAGACTCAAAATCAGGATTTTTGACGATGTTATCCCCCAAAACGGCATCAAAAGAGAATCGAATCATATTTCCGCTTCCCACTGTTTCCTGCGAAACGGGCTTTTTCAGAGGAACGGTGGAGGCCATCGGCATTTTCGTTTCGGTAATTTCAATGGACGAATAAGCACATACGTTTTGTTCGGCATCCACCTCAATTACATTCAGATAAGTCCAATTTTCCCATTCCAAATTGGCGCCGGATTCTAAAACAGCGTCATAACCGGCGGGCTTTTTCTGCCCGATCAAAGACGGTGCGAGCGCCGTGTCTTTTCCTGTGATATCCGGGTTATAATAAAGGGCATGCCCTGCGGGGAGCTCCTCAAACAGCATTTTGACCTGTCCGAATTCGTCGCCCTCCTGTTGGGTAACCGGTACCGAGAGCATCGGTGCGGCCGCCTCTTCCAGAAGGCGCTGGCGTTGTTCCTCCATGACTGTAATGTCGGTTGTATAAGTCTGACCGTCGGTTACGATGCTTCCGGCAATTTCCTTTGCCAGAGCCTCGTCGCGCTGTTCCAAAATTTTAAAGATCTCATAGTCCTCACAGGCGTCGCGCACTGCCTCGTAACGGATGGAACTCTTGACTTCCGGACGTCTGGGCGTAGAGGTCGCTACTTCTCCGTTTTCGTCGGTGGTAATGTCCACATCCGGATAAATAGTAAAATTATCTCCCTTATAATTTTGTTTTCCAATGTTATGGAATTCTTTCGTTCCGTATTTCAGCCACTCGTTGAATCCCCAGTGAAGGTGCCCGCTGATGTTCCTCTTGTACGAAAGCCAGCCGATGGTCTTCATCTGCCATACCGGTTTATCCACATAGCGGTTGAGCCAGTTCCCCTGCGGGTTGAGGCAGGTATACATGAACACTTCTTTTCCCTGCGCCTTCAGCTCATCGTAAATAGCAAGCTGTTCTTCATGGACGGAAAGGAGCGGAAAAAAAATGTCTGCATCCATATTGATCATCGCTTCGGTGCAGCCGGTGTTGTCGTAGGGATCGCCGCATTGGATATTGGAATTGCAGGCCCGGATCATATCACGGACTTCGCTCCATTTGGAGGTCTGGGGCTCGATGTTAAAGGGTTCGTCCCCAACGTGCTGCATCCAGATGGTATCCCAGCCCTTTTCCTCCAGATGGCTGCACAAAGCGGGAATCACCTGCCGGAGCCACTTTTGTCCTTCCTCCGTGTCGTAAGCCACTGTGGCTTTTTTCAGGGGGCCGTCCCCGTTTTCTTGCAGGATAGCGACGTTATAGGTTTGGCCATAGACTGCCATTAACAGGGCGTAGCCTTCCAAGCGCTTTACCACGCCGCGGTCCATAAAGAACTGGATGTATTCGTCGAATTTCGACCAGTTAAACACATAATCCCCGTTTTCATCGATGTAGGTCCCGCCGTCTTTGAGCAAGGCGGGGATATTGATCATTAGGTCGTTCGACCGGTTATCCTTCATCAGCTGGGCAATGTTGTCTAGAAGCGCCCACCATTCTTCGGAATACTTCTCGTATCCGTACAATACGGAAATACCGTCTTTATCGTCCTCCTGATCCCAGGTTGCCGCCAAGTTGGACCAAAACGAGAAACTGAACTCCGCATCTTTGGAATCCGGGATGGTTACGTCATAGACCCGTACTTCCACCGGCACGCTACATTCCCCTTGTGAGGTGCTTACCTGCACCGTACCGGTATAAAGGCCTGCGGGAGTCCCCTTGGGGACATAAACGCGCACCCAAATAGGCTGTGTGCTGTCTGCTTCCACCGCAATCGCCGTCTCATTCGAAAGCGCGTCCGGGAAATAGCCCGGGGCGCTTTTTACCACCGTATTGGCGTTTTGCCCGGCGGAGTTGTTGGGCAGATATTCGTATTCAACAAAATTATATTTCAGGTTATCCGCCGGAATCGTATGGTCTCCGTTTTTTAAATCCGAAAAGGTAACCGCGTTGATTTGAAACGCTTCGCTGTCTCTGAACAGGATTTGAGCCGATTCGAACTCGTTGCGGACACAGGATAATTGAATCGCAGTATCCGATTCCTCTTCTTTTACCTCCTCACGGAAAATGTTTTCGTTGGAAGACGCTGTCCAAACCTCGATACCCGTGTTGTTCTCCAGATACACACTGGGGGAGCGGCTTTCCGCCAGAGCAGCCAACGAACTGGTACAGGCGCTCGCGCACATAATCACCGCCATCACCTGGGCTCCCAGTTTTTTTAACAAGCCTCTTTTCTTAATAGTCATTTGATTCTCTCCTTCCATTTCTAACAACTGTTCAGGCTGACCTTTTGTAACACACCTCCGCTTGCATTTTTATGCTGCTATTTTACGACTATAAATAACGATACATCACTCCCCTATCACTGAAATTCAGTAAATTAAATATAAAATGGATCATCTATTTATAACTTTCGCTCAGTATACCATAATTCATGGGAGCTCACTACTCAAAAACTCATATCATTGAAAGCCAATTTATAAAATCGGGTACTATTTTCAATAAAGAGCACCTATATTCAACGCTTTTTTGCTGTTTTTATACTACATATCGTTACTTTATACCAAAACGCATCTCTCAAATAAATATAGAATAAGCCTTCATAAACTTTAAAAAAGAAAAAAGGACGGAACCAATATGACATTTACATGCAAATGGTTCCGCCCTTTTTTATTCCGTTGTAATTTGTGAAAAAGTTAATCTTTACGTTTTTGGATGAGCAATACGGCTCCCGCTGCAGCTAGTGCCAGCAAGGACATTGCCGCAATGGGCGCGCTGTCGCCCGTGGTGGGCACTTCGTCAGTCGCTTCCTTGCCCTCGGAGTTGGTTCCTTCCTGGGAAGAAGCATTGCCGTCCGGCT
>CAMMKL010000171.1 GCA_946497265.1 uncultured Clostridia bacterium
CGATGATCTTGATGGAGTTCTTGTTCGCACCAACGGTACCGTCGGCACCCAGGCCCCAGAATTTGCAGGAATGGGTACCGGTCGGGGTGGTGTCGGGGTTTTCCTTAATCTCCAGAGAAAGGTTGGTCACGTCGTCCACAATGCCGATCACAAAGCGCTTTTTCGGCGTGTCGGTCTCCATATTGCGATATACGGCGACGATATCCCCGGGGGTAGTATCTTTAGAGCCCAAGCCGTAACGACCGGTGTATACCGGTACGCAGCCGAACTTGGTGCCGGACAGGGCGGCCAGAATATCCAGATACAGCGGTTCGCCGATGGAGCCGGGTTCCTTCGTTCTGTCCAGTACCGAAATCTTCTTAACCGTCTCCGGCAGTACATCCAACAGGTAGCTGGCGACGAAGGGACGGTACAGTCTTACCTTAACCAGGCCGACCTTCTCGCCGGCAGCGTTTAAGTAATCCACCACTTCTTCTACGGTGTCGCAAACAGAACCCATCGCGATGATAACCTTATCCGCGTCGGGAGCTCCGTAGTAGTTGAACGGTTTGTAATCGGTGCCGATCTTTGCGTTTACCTTATTCATGTAATCCACAACGATTTCCGGCACGGCGTCGTAATACTTATTGCAGGCTTCACGCGCCTGGAAGAAAATATCGTCGTTCTGCGCGGTACCGCGGATTACCGGATGCTCCGGGTTCAGGGCACGGCGGCGGAACTCGGCGACGGCGTCCCAATCAAGCAGCTCGCCCAGGTCTTCATAGTCCCAGGTTTCAATCTTCTGAATTTCATGGGAGGTACGGAAACCATCGAAGAAATGCAGGAAAGGCACACGGCCCTTAATGGCGGAAAGATGCGCAATCGCGCCCAGATCCATAACCTCTTGCGGGCTGTTGGCGCACAGCATCGCATAGCCGGTCTGGCGGCATGCATAGATGTCGGAATGGTCGCCGAAAATGGACAGCGCATGGCTGGCCAGGGCACGCGCGGAAACATGGATTACACTGGGCAAAAGCTCGCCCGCCATCTTGTACATGTTCGGGATCATCAGCAGCAGGCCCTGGGAAGCGGTGTAGGTGGTGGTCAGAGCGCCGGCGGCCAGAGAGCCGTGCACAGCGCCCGCTGCACCGGCCTCGGACTGCATTTCAGTCACCTTAACCTCTCTGCCAAACAGGTTCTTTCTGCCGGCGGCGGCATACTTGTCCGTCTCATCCGCCATCACAGAAGAAGGTGTGATGGGGTAGATGGCAGCAACGTCGGTAAACGCATACGATACGTGAGCGGCAGCGGTGTTGCCATCCATGGTTTTCATTTTTCTTGCCATGTAATATTTCCTCCTTTAAGGATACTCTAATAGCACCTCGGCAGTGGATGCTTTCCACTACATCTTAATAGATTCTATCATTTTTCTTTGCCAGTGTAAAGGGGAAACTTTATACAAAACCCTCTTTTCCCCAATATTTGAGCCAATCTTTTTCCTATCCCTTTTTTATCCCCGACTTTTCTGTCTTTTCTTAGGGAAATCGAATGCAAAAAAGGGATTCTTCTTTCCCATCGGTCCGGGTAAATCTGTCTTCCAAATACCTGCATAAGCCCTCTGATTACGGACTTCCGGCCTTTTCCCCTTGGGTATCCTTTTTCGCTAATCAAAATAGAATAAAAGCTTATACGGGTGGTGAAACTGTTGGAAGAGGCTTTCTACTCCCGCCGGTCAAAGCAAAACATGTCGCTCCACCTAGAAATTACAAACCCATGATGGAAGGATGCATAGCCCATGGAAAAACACCTTTTGATTTTAACAACAACAAACGATTTCCTTCCAAAATTTGAACAGGAAAATGTAAAAATACTGCAGCAGATGGGGTATGTGATTCATTATGTGACAAACCGGTTCGAACCGCACTATCGTTCCGACGACGAACGGGTCCGAAAAATGGGGGTGCATCTGCACCATATTGAAATTGCCCGCTCCCCTTACTTGATCCATGACAATCAAAAGGCTCTCCGCCAGCTTTTGGGATTGATTCATAAATATCATATTGACGTGATTCACTGCCATACGCCGGTTGGGGGGCTTTTGGGCCGGCTGGCGGGCAAGTTGTGCCGGGATAGGCGGCCCTATGTGGTTTATACGGCGCATGGATTCCATTTTTATAAAGGAGCCCCCCTTTTCAATCGCCTGTTGTATTTTGGAGTGGAAGAGGCGCTGGCCAGGTGGACCGACGTGATGATTGTAATCAACGAAGAGGACTACCGCAGCGCGCAGAAATTCCGCCTAAAGCACGGCGGGCGCCTCTATAAGATCCCCGGCGCCGGTTTGGACCGAAGCGTATTCAAACCCCTTCCAGATGAAAAACGCGACGCCCTCCGTGCACGGCTTGGGATTGAACAGGATGATTTTTTCCTCGTATCCGTAGGGGAACTCAATGAGAACAAAAACCAAAAGGCTGCTTTGGAAGCCTTGGCGAAGAGGAAACGGACGAACAAAGGCCTTTCCAAAATCAAATATGGAATTTGCGGGGACGGTTTTTACCGAAACCGTATGGAACGTTGGATTTTGGAAATGGGGCTGAAAGAAACGGTGACCTTATACGGCTACTGTTCCAACGTGCCCGAGATCCTCGGCTGCGCGGACGCCTCCATCTTCCCGTCCAAACGGGAAGGCTTGGGCATGGCGGGGCTGGAATCGCTGGCCATGGGGGTTCCTGTGATTGCTTCGGACAACCGCGGAACACGGGAATACATGGAGCATGGTAAAAACGGATATGTCTGCCGTTACGACGATATCGACGGCTTTGAACGGGGCATAGAAGCCATGAAAAGCCTCTCCCCGGAAAAAAAGGCGGCTATGAAAATCCATTGCATAGACTCGGCAAAGCCGTTTGACAAGCGGTATACAACCGCTATGATGCAGCGGATCTATTCATCGCTCGACCAAAGACTGGAAAGGGAAGCATATGAAAAAGCAAGTGGAAATCAGCATTATCACGGGTGTATATAATCCTCAGCCAGGGCCGCTCTTGGGAGCTGTACAGTCCATGATCCGGCAAAGCTGCGAGGATTGGGAATGGATTCTTTACGACGACGGCTCCAATGAAGAATATGCCGTCCTTATCCGGCGGGCGGCGGCGCTCGACGGCAGAATCCTAGTGTTTCGAAACAGCCAAAACCACGGCTTGGCATACGCCCTGAACGAATGCCTCCGGTGCGCCGACGGGCGCTACATTGCCCGCATGGACGCAGACGACCTCTCCGCGCCGGACCGCCTTTCCAAGCAGCGCCGGTTTTTAGATAACCATCCGCAATACCAGTGGGTCGGCTCCAATGCCGAACTGTTCGACGGCAGCGGCGTTTGGGGCTTTCAAAAAATGCCGGAAATCCCCCAGAGGAAAGATTTCCTCTTTAATTCCCCCTACATTCATCCTTCCGTCATGTTCCGCAAGGAAACCCTCCTGAAAAACGGAGGCTACCGGGTATCCCCCAAATATAGGCTATGTGAGGATTACGAACTGTTTATGCGGCTACATCGAAACGGCGGACGCGGGTATAACCTGCAACAGCCGCTTTTCCGATACCGGGAGGATTACGAGTCGCAAAAAAAGCGGAACTACCGCCGGCGAGTCCGGGAAACTTCTTTGCGATACCATGGATTCCGGGAATTGGGGATCTTAAACCGCAACACCTTCCCTTACGTGCTCAAGCCCCTTCTGGTAGGCGCCGTGCCGGTTCCGGTACATCATTATATAAGGAGACGGACAAAGCGGAAAAAAGCAGGGGATCATTCGATGGAATGGGGGAATGTATGATATGGAAGAATCACGCCGGGCTATGCAGTACAACAACTGCCTAAAGGAATCCCCCTGGATGTACCGGGCGGCACGAAGGATGGAAATTCCCGCCCAAGACGCCGCCGCGCTGGTATTCAGCCGTGTACTGGGGCCCGCGCTGGCAGGGTTCGTGCGGTGGCTTCTTGTATCCGCTGTGAAAAGTGGGAAACGAAGGCTGTATTTTTTGGCGCGTGACGGCTATTTTATGTACCGGACCGCGCTTGTTTTCTGCAAAGCCTTCCGGCTTCCCATTGAATGCAGGTATCTGAGCTGTTCCCGGCACTCCATCCGTATTCCAATGCTCCACCTGGACCGGGAAGCTGCGCTGGACGCCGTATGCCGTGGGGGAATTGCCATCACTCCGGCCAAAATCCTGCGGCGGGCCGGACTGACCCGGCCCGAAACCCGGCAAGTACTTGACCACCTTTCCCCCGCGTTTCCGGCGCATAAGGAAATCCCCTATGCAAAATTGCCGGATATGCGCAGCGCGCTTGCCGGTTGCAAACCCTTCCTTGCCTTTATGGACAGGCATTCCAAGGCTGCGATGCCCGCATTTGCCGGTTATTTACAGCAGGAGGGGCTCCTAGACGGAATAGCGGACGCCATTGTGGACAGCGGTTGGACGGGCTCTACACAAAAGGCGCTTGGGCAGGCGTTGGCTTTGATGGGTCGCTCCAGAAAATTAGAAGGCTACTATTTCGGCCTATACGAGCTTCCCCCAGGCAGCGCCCCTACGGAATTCCACACTTATTTTTTCGGGCCATACCGGCAACGCCTTGAAAAGGTCTCCTTTAACAACAACGTGTTTGAAGCCGTTTACAGCGCGCCCCATGGGACGACCCTGCGGTACCGGAAAACAGGGGAGGTTTACCTGCCTTGTTATGCCACTTTGCCGGAAAGCCGCAAAGCCTACCTGCAAAAAGCGCAGACCTATCTATTGCAGTACGTCCGGCTATTTGCGGAAGAAACCGGGAGGGCGGCTTTTTTTACCGAAAAACGGGAGGCATTCACCCCGAGGGGGGAAACCCCCGCCCTCCCCACGGGAAGCCCCGCCGCCATCATGGGATTTGGAATGGGCAATCACAACCCCTTAAAGACCATGA
>CAMMKL010000172.1 GCA_946497265.1 uncultured Clostridia bacterium
GTCGTTCTACAGCAAGCCCTTCTGCCCCCTCCTCTAGGTAGATGCGTTCCCATGCCCGAATTCGGCTGCGAGCTACACCGTACTGGCGCTCTGTTTCACTATAACTCAGCTTCTCTTTCCGCATGGTTTCTACAACAGTTTTTTTGAATTCCGGAGTATATCTCTTGTTCGGTTTTCCTTTTGGCATAATAAAACACCCCACTTGCTTTTCAGTATAACATACTGTCTAACAAATGGGGGGCTGTTCACACTTGGGGGTGTCTACTTTCGTTTTATAGGGGCATTGACAATCAGGTCGGGCTTTCGGCATGAAAAGGGGAAAAAGAGGAAATTGGGCAAAGTGAATATTGATCAATGGCCGGTCTGTGCATAGATTTCCTTCATATGCATGTTGAATTCCACGCCGTCTTCAAAGTTTTCACTTTTTAAAATAGAAGGTACGATCCCCATTTCCAGCAGTTTATCCACCGCATGTGCACAGACGCTCCACATCAAAACGGCGGCGGAAAGGCCGGAGGCAGCGGCAAAGCGGACGTTTAAGCCCTCGATTTCCATCATGGCTTCGGCAGCGGGGGTACAGTTATCCAGCACGATGTCGGCGCATTCAAACAGCCGTTTGCCGCTGGAATGCTTGCTTTCCACTGCGCTGGAATATTCCACTGAGGTAACGGCGACCACCGTCATACCAAACTTTTTTGCTTCAATTGCCAGATCGACCACATTTTCATTTTTACCGGAAACCGACCCCAATATCATAACGTCACCCGGCAAAGCGCCGGATTTTCGGATGGCATAAGCAGCCAGGCCGGTCATATCCTGCGGGATGGCGCTGCGGTCGCGCACTCGGACCGGATTATCTACTACCAGGTTATACTTGAACTGCTTTAACAGCAAAAGTCCGCCGCCGCGGTAGATCAGCTCGCTGTCGATGATATGGCCGGTGTCGAAGACGTGGACCGCCCCTCCTTTCTGTACACAGTTGGCAATGGCCTCACCCGCCTGCATACAGGCTTCCTTCTGTGTTTGCTCTACTTTCCGGATTTGTTGGTTGATTCTTTCATGATAACGGTCGATTAACATCATGTTCCTCCTTTTTATAGAATCCAAAAGGGTTGGTACGCGGCTTGAAAAGAGCGTACGGTATCCTCGGACAAAGGTACTCCATTTTCCATCATGCGGTAAAGGATTCCCCCGATAACTGGTTCATACATCGGGTGATGGATTGCGGCTTTGGGCAGGTAGCTTTGCATCGTTGTTTCAAATGCAAGGCGCATGTCTTTACAATAGCGAAATACGCTTCCCGCCGTGCAAACAGGGGTATCCTCCGGCAGACGATGCTTTTCAATCATCTGGCATACCCTCCGGGCCAGCGTGTTGCCCGCCTCTTTCAAAAGGGCGATGGATTCCGGATCCCCTTCCTGAGCGGCGTGTCCAACCGTTGTGCAGAACGATGCGACGTAATAGGCTGGCGAAGCCTGCCGGTAAATCACGCGGAACATGTCCATTTTATCATGGATCCCATGCTCTTGCATAAGTTTTTGATGGAGCAGGGAAACCGGCCGCGTTCCCTCCATAAAATGAAACAGGGAACAGGCAGCCTCCCGCCCAATCCAGAACCCGCTCCCCAAATCGCCCAGAACATATCCCCAGCCACCTAGGATATCCAGGATAACGCCGTCTTTCACGTAAAAAATATCGCTGCCCGTTCCCGAAAGGGCGCAGATGCCGCTGGTCAGGCCGCTGGTTAGCAGGCCAAACGCTCCCTCTCCGCAATTAACGGTGCGTCGGCAGGGAACGAATTCCCGGACTACCTTAGCATAATCATCCCCCTGGGAAGTATAGAGCGCTCCTATTTCTGCAATTTCAGCACCGGTCTCGGCCGGCAAATTTTTTACGCAATGCCGAATGTTTTCTTCCGATTCTTCTTCGGTATGCACAAAACAGTTCACGCCGCCCGACCTTGCTGTAGAAAGGATTCGATACCGGTCGTCAAATAGCACCCCCAGCAGTTTGGAACCCCCGCCGTCAAACGAAATGGAATAACTCATACCACACCTCAGTTGTAGTAAATTTGGTCGCCGTATTCTTCAAATATTTTCTGGTTATGAGCGTCGCCCCCGTCTAGGTTTGCGCTCATGAATACGGGAGGGACCGTACCCTTTTGCAGCATCTGCTCCACTGTTTCTATGATAATCCCGTTCAGGATTGCCGCGCCACAGGCCGTGGAGGTAGGTCCGATGCGTTCCGCCAGGCCGGTTATTTGCACGGCGGCGTCGCCCACCGTACCTTTGTTATCCACAACATAATCGCATACTTCAAACAGGCGCTTTCCGCTTGGATGCCGTGAGGCAACTGCCGAGGAATACGCTACATTCGTAATAGCGATAACGGTTACGCCAATTTTTTTCGCTTCCATCGCCATTTCAACCGGGACATTGTTTCTTCCGGAAACGGAATGGATCAAAAGGACATCGCCGCTTTTCAGATGGTTTTCCTCAATTAGAATTTTTCCAAGGCCGTCTACACGTTCAAGTTTGCTCGTCATGGTAACAGGGCGTGTGTTAAGCATGAACCCAGGGAAAAAGATGGGGTTTATTACCGCCATCCCTCCGGTTCGGTAAAATACCTCTTCAGCCAAGATACCCGCATGGGAGCAGCCGAAAATATAGACGCTGTGTTTGCTTTGAAGCGCGATGGGGATTGCAGAAGCAATGTGATGGATTGTGTCCCGTTGTTCGTTCCAAGCATTTTTGATCGTGGTTTGCACAATATCGATGTATTGATCTGCAAACATGAGCTTTCCTCCATTTTGTTTTGATATATTTTTCTTATATCATAGACGCTTGCATTTTGCTTTACAATGATATATGATGTCGTTATATTGATCTTTTCTGCTATCAAAGGGGGCCTTGCCGTGCTACACCTGTTTCATTGGTTTTTGGATTTTAAACACCCGAAGGGCTATCGCATTGATCGGCCGAACGGTATGGACGTCTATTCTTTCCTATTGTTTCAGCAGCCGGTTACCATTGAACAAAACGGAGAATCCATCCTAACTGAAGAAAATACCGGTATTCTATATGAAAAATGGATTCCTCAGTGCTATTATAACGAAAGATCAGATTATTGGCACGATGGTTTCTTTTTTGATGGGGAAGAGGTGCCCTCACTTATTCAAAAACTGGGCCTGCCGCTTAATAAACCATTTTCTGTGAAAAATTCGAATGTTATTTCCGCTATGATCCGGGAAGCCGCGGCGGAAGCCTTGCGCAAAGAAACGTATTCTGCTGAGATTGTAAGCTTACGGCTTGAGGCTTTGTTTTATAAGCTGGCGGATCTTCTGTTGCATCAAGCAAGCTATTCCCATAGCTATTACCCTCAATTCCGTCAGATCCGGGACGATATTTATTGTCACCCGGAGCGTAGGTGGAGGGCACAGGATCTAAGCGAAGAATTGCACCTTAGCCTGTCTCGTTTTCAGCATCTCTACAAGGCATTTTTTTCTACTACTTTAAACAAGGACGTTATCAAAGGGCGAATTGAACATGCCCAATACTTGTTAAAAAGCGATACTTCCATCGCTGCGGTTGCAGAAACCTGCGGCTATCGAAATACGGAACATTTCATACGGCAATTTAAAAAATCGACAGGGATATCACCGGGGGATTACCGAAAAAGACATTTTCAGCATTTTCTAAAAAATGCGCCGCAGCCTATCGGCCATCGGGAAAATCAACAGAAAGGATAAACGCCCTAATGTCAGAAGCGGGCCGGCAGCCGGCCGAAATGGGTATGGGGCTTACCCCCTGATTCTTGAAGATAGGACGGAGGGATTTTACGGGAAAAAAGCGATCCTCATAGTTGAAGCGAAAGAATTCTCTCAAGGCATTGTCTATATTTTTACCGATTGAGAATTTCCTATCCGTCTGGAGAGCTATGGTATAGCAACATTATACGGCTGGAATTCGTCATATTGGTGTACAATGCGGTTAGGCGTAAAAAATCGCTGCAGAGCGACAGCTCCACAGCGGCCAGGTCTTTCATACAATCCTAAGCGTATTTACAAAGAGTCTCAGACGATGGTTATAGATCCATATCCCATCGAAAATTTGCGATGGTGGAACATTTTTCCGTTTTTAGGAAGGATGCATCTGCCGGAATAAGCCGATTGCTTTGTATTTACAGCCATAGCACATCCGGAAATCGGGGGAGCGGCGTGCTTACTTTAGAGCTATTTTTCCCCTTCTTTATTCGAAAGACGATTTACATGGGACTTCATGGCTTCAAACGTTTCCGCGCTGATCACATGTTCAATCCGGCAGGCGTCTTCCGTCGCTACTTTTGGATCTACACCCAGAGACGCCAACCAATCGGATAGAAAAGTATGGCGTTCGTATATGGTTTCGGCAATCTGGAGGCCTTTGTCCAAAAGGGTAATGTACCCATCTTTATCCATGGCAATATAACCATTGGTTCTCAAGTTCTTCATAGCTACGCTGACGCTTGGTTTTGAGAAAGAAAGCTCAACAGCAATGTCGATTGAACGCACCTGTCCGTTGCGCTTTTTCAAAATCAAAATGGTTTCCAAGTAGTTTTCAGCTGATTCATGAATTTGCAAATTTCATCGCCCCGCTCTCGTAGTTGATCGTAGATATATACTGTTTTTGATTGATTTGATAGACGGAAATCGTTTTACAACTTCTTGCAAATATTTATAGAAGTTAGGGTAAAGCCTTGATTCTGTAAGGTTTTTCCCATTCTTGCTTGTATCTTCACATATCTCCGTATTAGTTGTTTTTCTAAAGTTGGGCACCATTTTAGCACCACAAATAAAACGATACACACAAGCACAAAGCGGTGTTATCATGCCTACAAAAGCAATTTAGGACAACCTCGCACACCATTATGTTACGCCCATTAA
>CAMMKL010000173.1 GCA_946497265.1 uncultured Clostridia bacterium
CTACCGGCTGCCAAACGGCAGGATTTTAATTTTGCGAAAAACTATTGACACTATCAAACTTGCTCGTAATTTATATTGTTATTTGAAAACTAGAATTTTCACTCTTATGATTCTTTTCGTTTTTCTTGACACTCACTGCATTCTCCATCGTGAATTGAAATAATACCGCCACATTTCGGGCAAGTATATTTTTCTTTCTGCTGTGCCATGAAACGCTCTAAACCAAATGTTTGAACAAAACGGTTATTTCCCATAAGGCTAACTCGATACCGTTTATTGTAACTTTTCTCAAGATTTTTAATCAACTCGCATGGAAATTCAGAACATTCAAAGCAATAGGACAGGGATTTTTTTATAACACATTCTTTTATTTTGCATTTGCGACAATGTTCCGGCTTTCCTTTATCGCTGTTCAAGCAGCCGTCACATGGTTTTTTGTGGTAACAGTGCTTATAACAAACCATGCAATTCATTCCGCAGGGGGCAAACATAACGGTATTAATATCTTCTATGGGCATTTCCATCTTCATTTACTCCTCAAATTTGTTTGTCAAAAAAATAAATAAGGGCAACTTTAGCAGAAATTTTTTGAGCTAAAGCTGCCTTTTTATCGTTCCTGTTACCCCCCATCCCGTGGGGTAATCCGTTGTGCCACCCTTACAATGGATCACCATCCTCCTAAGTCGGTCCATCGAACTCCATACCCATTAGAAAAAGCCGGTCAGAGGATGCCGAGGGAACGCTTTAATGTTAAGATCCTCAAAACGGATTCGTCAATCCGCGTCTCTGGAATGGTTCCATCGTAAACCGCCTGCAAAACTGCGGGAATCTGTGTTTCAAAATCAGTGCAGCACAACAGGTCGTTTCCAGCCTGCACGGCCATAACCGCCACCTGCTCGTCATCCGCGAAATCCCGGACGCCCTCCATGGCAAGGTCATCTGTTACGGTTACGCCCGAAAACCCTATTTCCTCCCGCAAAATCTTATGAACCTTCGGCGAAAGAGAAGCCGGATACTCACTGTCCATACATTCTACGATATTATGCGAAACCAGAACGACGTCTGCCCCAGCCTCTACACCGGCCTGAAACGGCAAAAAATCCGATTCTTCAAACGTACTGTAAGTCCGATTGTCATAAGCAATTCCTGTGTGGGTATCTTTATTATTTCCATAACCGGGAAAATGCTTCAGTACACAACCCATCCGCTGCCCTTTCATGACGTTTACCACCGTTTCCACATAATGCGCTGTCTGTTTGGCATTTTGTCCGAATGTACGGTCATACATAAAATCATTTGGATTTATCGATACATCACACACGGGGGCAAAATTGAGATTGATGCCCAAATGCTGTAAAAGGCGGCATTTTTCTACGGTATCGCTTCGTATTGCGTCAAAGCCGCCCGCCTGATATAATTTTTGTGGAGATTGAAAAGGCCGTTCACGGAATTCCGGATATCGGCTGACACGGTTCACGGTGCCGCCTTCCTCATCCACGCCGATCAGCATGGGAATTTTCGAAGCGTTTTGGTAGCTTTTAATATTTTCTATGACCTGGCTTTCGCTTTTTCCCTCAAAATCGCGCGCAAAGAGGATGTAGCCACCCAGGTGATACTGCTCCACCTTTGAAGCAGCGTTGGATTCCGGACAGCGTGCGATAAACATCTGACCCACTTTTTCCTCCAAAGACATGCTGCCCAATATCCTTGTTGTCTCTTCCCCTGCTTGGGGGGCCGACGGCTCCGTCGGGGGAGGCGCTGTCTCCGAAACCGTCTGCGATTCCATATTATTCACTACAATAGAACGGACTTCTACGTTTTGGACCGTCCAGCTGGAATCCAATTCTCCGAGAAAATATACGGTTACGGGTTCTCCAAGCAGAATGCCGTCGCTGCCAGCCTTAATATTTGCCTGGCCGGTGTTAAATTCATAGGTTTTTCCATCTGCTGTTTCGATAACTATGGTATGCATCAGCGCGTCTTTGACAATGCCTTCTATCGATTTCTCTTCCCGCATAACGTCGGCTGAAGACTGTACAATAATCGATGATTGCGATTGTTTCGCTGTATGGTTGCTGATTTTGTTTTGTAATAGAAAAACAGCTGCCAGCAAAACGACAAAAATAGCCGCAAAAACAGCTATAACAATACCCTTCTTACCGTTGCGCTTTTGGGACATCATCATTCCCTCCTTCCGGGCAGATTGCTTTCTCTTCATTTCTCGCGAAAGGGTCTCTTATAATGGACTCTTATAAATGACTTCGGGCTTTCCTTTGTAAGTAAAAAAGAGTACATACAGCCCATGTCGAGCATATTTCATGAGGTTTACCATCTGTGTCGGCTTTAAAATTCCATGACAGCCCCTCATTCATCTTATAAAAACTGGATTTCTCAAAATTTATTATAAAAAGATCCGGCTATCTGTCAAGGGTTTCGAAATTTATTACAGAATACTTGCACCGCTGTTTTTTCTAACGGTACCTTTTGTGGAAATTCTATTCAAAAGGTTGACCATTCTGCCGTATATATGGTAAGATATATCGCAAAATAAACCCTAACGTAGATTGTTAAAATAGGTAGCATTTAAGCTTATATATGGTTTTTGCCCCATATTATTTTCGGTTAAAAAGCTGTCTAAAGGGGTACCCGATTCCCTTATTATTGTCTTATAAAGGAGAGAATATCTACGTGCAACCTACCAAAAAGAAATACCTGACCTTTTTATTGTATTTTTTGCAGGGAATGCTCATCGGTACCGGCGCGATCCTTCCAGGGATCAGCGGCGGCGTACTTTGTGTAGCTTTTGGCCTTTACGAACCCATTATGGAATTCTTTGTCCATCCTTTTCAGTCTTTGCGTAAAAACAGCCGCCTTTTCCTTCCAATCCTGTTAGGCGGAGCAGCCGGATTCGTTTTATTGGCCAAGGTTGTAGAAGCCTTTCTTTCCGTTTCTACTGTCGCTGCTATTGCGTTATTCTCCGGGTTAATTTGTGGGACAGTTCCGGAATTGATCAAAAAATCCGTGACCAGCGGCCCGGATAAAAAATGGACCGGTTTTGTCATCACTCTGATTGCATCTTTTACTCTCTTCCACCTGCTGGATTCCGGGATGCAAGGGAATCTGCAAGCTAATTTTGGATGGTATTTGTTTTGTGGAGCCGTTTGGGGACTCAGTATGGTTATCCCTGGTTTAAGCTCTTCTTCTATCCTGCTTTTTATGGGATTATACCAGCCGATGGCGGAAGGAATCGGCAATTTGGATTTTAAAGTAATACTTCCCCTTTTAATTGGATTTATCATTACCATTTTAATTACATCCAGATTGGTAAACAAGCTTTTAAAGCATCATTACACGGCCATGTCCCGCATAATTTTAGGGTTTGTATTATCCTCCGTGTTAATGATCACACCAACGTCATTTTCCGGTACTCTTGAATTTATTCTGGGAGTTGTCTGCTTTGCAGGAGGATTCTTGGTATCCCGTTGGATGGATCTCTATAAAGCAAAACAACCACAGGAGTCTTAATAGTAAATTTGTCCCTTCTTGCGACGTAGCTAATATTCTAATTTCTGCCTATCTTTCAACGGTTAATCTACTGTTCCCGTTATAAACCTATATTGAAAGCCAACAGTGCTGCGGAAAACTTTTGAGTATTCCGCAGCGCTGTTATTCCTTTCTGCGCCAAAGCACTTTATAATCCTGCGTATGGTCGAAAACAACTTCTAAATTGTCGGCAGGCTTCCTCAGTCGAGCAAAAGGAATCCTTAAGCCCCAACATGCGCATAAGAAAATCCTTTCTGCTTTCTGAAAGGGGTAATTCGGTATACCATACGTCGCCTGTTTTGCCGTGGTAACTCGAATAAAGGAGGAATAAAAGCAGATTCGCTACATAGGAATAATCTAGCTTGGGATCGATTTTCTTGCCATCCATATACCTGGCTAATCCAAAATCAATGAGCGAGACCTGCCTGCCGTCGTCCAAAACATTTGCAATGCTGATATCTCCATGCGATACGCTACGTCGGTGAAGATAAGAGATTATTTCCAAAAGCTGGGCGCCAATTCGGAATACTTCACTGTCGTTAAACTCTTTCTTTTTTTGAAACAGCCATTTTTCCAATGTAATCCCATTCATATGCTCAAGCACAAAAAAATACCCTTGCGGAACATTCAGCACGCCCAACAGCTTTGGAACGGCAGGATGCTGTAACCCAGACAAAATTACAGCCTCATAATAGTTTTTTTCTGGATTTATCCCTTGCCTATGATTCCGAAATCGTTTTAATACCACCCGGCCTCCCTCTTTGTCCAAAGCTAAATAGCAAACGCCATAGCGTCCCCCACCCAACCGGGACAAGACGTTGTAATCCCCGATCCGGCGGCGAACGATCATCCGTGTCTGGGAGTCCCGCATTCCGGGCAAAACTTTGCTTCTAAAGGCAATGGTTTCCCACAATTATGGCAAAATGCGGCGTTGTTTATTTTTGCTCCACAGGATAGGCAAAACTTGGATCCTGTTGGAACCGACGTACCACAGTTGGGGCAGACCGCAGAAGCTGCCTGAGCCGGAGGCACTGGCTGATACGGAGCGGGATTCTGGTTCTCGTGAGGATAATAAGGCGCGCGTCCCCGGCCGGAAGAGCCGGAAAAACTGCCAAACCTACCAAAAAAACTTCCACGTTGATAGTATGAACCGCCTCGGTTCGGATCCGGATATCGGCCGCGGCTATGGCTTCTGGAACGTGAGAAAAGGCTGAACATTGAATTTTTCCTCCTTTTTATTGCATTTTATCTCATTATATCCGCAGTGTAAATTGAGATCAAGTAATCTTATTAAAATTTTTAAATTGTTTTCATTTCATCAGAAAACGGATAAAAAAACTAAATTTCAATTTTTCTAACAAATTTATGATCAATTA
>CAMMKL010000174.1 GCA_946497265.1 uncultured Clostridia bacterium
GATAGCCCGTGTTCGCTGCCTGCCTTGGGCAAGGGACCCTCAATGCTGCCCTGCTGCATGCCGACATTGACGATTTTGGACATCAGATTGGGTAGGTTCAGCTCGCACATGGCCTGGCCGAACAGCAGGGCTACGCAAAGGAGCAGCAGCGGCAGATAGGACTTTAAGTATTTTGCTAGTTTTTTCATATGGTCTGTATCATTCCTTTCGCTCAGGTGAGTGTGGGAGGATTTCTTCCAGAACCCTGCTCAAACGGTGGAGCAGGGCAGTGAGCCTTTTTGTATCTTCTTCCCCCAAACGGCGCGCAATTTCCTCCAAAAGGAGTGAGAAGGAGGCGCCGGCCTGTTCCAACAGGGCGATCCCTTCTTCGGTGGGATAGAGCAGCGCGGAGCGCCGGTCCCGGCGGATATGGGAGCGCTTGACCAAGCCCAGACTTAATAAGGCACGCAGGTTTTGGGAAATTGCGGGCATGGTTTGGTGCGTCATGCGGCTGATGTCCGAAACCCGGATCCCCCCGGCGTATTCCGGTGCCTCGCAGCAGTGGTAAATGGTGTGCAGCAAATAAAATTCGCTTGGCCGGATGGTACAGTTGGGTTTAAAGCGCACGCCTTGGCGCTTTACTTCCATAAAGGCTTCGAATAGCTCATTGGCACTGCTTTGCAGGCCTGTTTTTTGCATATGCGCGTTCTCCCTTTCTCTTTGTTAAGTACCTTAATTATTGTATGGTTTCGCAACGTTGCCTTTGTGAAAAGAGATAAGATATTTCTTTAAAAAATTGTGACCAAAAAATGGATTGTAAACTTAGAAAGGTTGCCTGGGGATTTTCATAAATCGTGAATAAAAAAAGAAAAGTAGACAAGAACCTATTGTATTTTACAGCCATGTCCAATACAATAAGTACTTAGAGATCTTGTTGCGGCACGCCTGAAAAATTGAGGAAACGGCCGGCATCTATCTGTGAAAGGGGAATACGCCATGTATCAAAATGATTATTCGTATACCGCACCGGTCGCTCAGACGGGCCGGAACTATTCTTTACAGGAAACCGCAGCACGTAACCTGCATTTCATCAAAGAGTTTTGCCGCAGGCCGCAGGTCCTGGTCCTGGCAATCCTTTTTACCGCGTCGTTTGTGATGACGATTGTGTCCGGAGTGGTAAATGTGGACGAGATGTCCCGCGAATTGGCTTCGATGTTTGATATCAGGAGGTATTCGGAATACCAGTCTTTTAGAAGCGGCTACATAGGGACTTTGATTGTTTCGTCAATCTTTAGCGTGCTTATCTTGGCCGCGTTATGGATCATCCACCTGCGTTCCCGCAGCAACAATCCAAGCGCCAACCCGCTGGCAGGCTTTACGATTATTCGGGTGCTGGCGATCATTGAGATTGTATTTCTTTGCCTGGGTGCACTGATCCTCTTTATTACCTTTGGCGTTATGGCGTCGATTCCGGATGATACCGGTTACGCTGCGGCAATCATGTCGGTTGGAATTGTTGTGCTTTTGATCGCTCTGGCGGTCATGTTGCTGTTTGTGATTTCACAGCTTGTATTTGCGGGTTCCTTTAAGAAAAGCCTTTACTCCCCTTACCTGCTTTCAAAAGGCAGCGTCCTATTCGGCGTAATGATGATTCTCTCCGCATTGGCCTCCCTTAGCAGCATTTTTTCCGTAACGGCGTCCGTACAGTATTTACAAGAGGAGTATAGCTTTACGGTTCAGAGCGGCGGCTCTCCGCTTATGATTATTTCAACCCTATTAAACACGGCGTTTGCGGTGTGTGCGGCGGTATGCGCATTTACGTACAATGAGTATGTAAAAAAGGTAAATCTTCAGATACAGTCCGGGTATCCGCAAAGCAGCGTGCCCCCCTATATGGGCGATCCATCTCAGGCGGCTCCTTATCAGGGATATGATAACCAACAAGACTATACCAACCCCTATTACCCGCAACAGGGTTATTATCCCTATCAACAGCAAACGGATTACACGAACCCATACCAGCAGCCAGCCCCGGCACAGGATTATACGAACCCATACCAGCAGCCAGCCCCGGCGCAGGATTATTCGAACCCATACCAGCAGCCAGCCCCGGCGCAGGATTACACGAACCCATACCAGCAGCCAGCCCCGGCGCAGGATTACGCGAATCCGTACCAGCAGCCGCAACCATCGGAACAGGAGAGCGCTCCTACGTATCAGCAGGATTTTGCGCCTCTCCCCTATCAGCAGCCTGCTGAGCCTAATGTTCCACAGCAGCAAGATGCAGAGGTTCCATCGGATACGGAGGCTCCGGAAAAACCGGAGTTCCAAGCGCCCGTGGAGGATACTGCCACGCCGCAGGATACCGTGGAGGATACCGGCCGCCGCACTTGCCCAGTATGCGGCGAACAGGCCGGCCCTGGCGTGCAGGAGTGCCCACGCTGCGGCATGAAGCTTTGACTTTGCTCTAAAAACGGATTCTTGTTTTGTTATTTCACGTAAAAATCGGCTCCTCTATAAAAGGGGGCCGATTTTTACGTTATAGACGGGAGGATTCTTTTTATAAAGTCAGAAAGGGTTCTTCAATTCCTGTTTTAGATATGACCTTTGCTCAGGAACAAAACCGATGCTTTCCGATGACGGTAAGCACAGGACGCGAGAAAATCCACTGGTTCGTCGATTTCTCCGGGTTATAATAGTAAATTGCTCCGCCGGAAGGGTCCCACCCGTTGATGGCGTCCTGCGCGGCCCGTTGAGCGGACTCGGCAACCGGCTCGTTGAATTGGCCGTCGTTTAAGCAGGAAAATGCGCCCGGCTGATAAACTACCCCGGCCAGGGTATTGGGAAAGGAGGGGTGCTCGATCCGGTTTAATATGACCGCGCCCACCGCGACCTGACCGGTATAGGATTCCCCCCTGGCTTCCGCTGAAATCACCCGTGCGAGCAAATTGATATCGGAACTGCTGAACGACCCGTTTCCTTGTGCGGCGCCGATTCCAAGGGCGGACAGCGTTTTGGGGCCTGCGATCCCGTCCGCCGACAACCCGCGGCTTTTTTGGAAGGCGATGACCGCGTTCTGCGTGCCGGAACCGTAGATGCCGTCGATGTTTCCGGTATAGTATCCCAAATCCTTTAATTTGGTCTGAATTTGCGTGACTTCATCCCCGCGCGAACCATATTTGGAAAGCACGCTGACCGAGTTTTCTTCCCAATTAACGGCCGGCATGGTTTCGGAAATAGCAATGGAAATGACGAGGCCGTTGAGCGCCAATACCAGAAAAACACGCCAGACAGCCCGCCAGGAAGATCTTGTAATCGTCATAAAAATACCCCCTTAGATGGAACTAGCATTTCCTTCCAAGGGGGTATTATGCAGAGATTTTACCAAAAGTGTAAAGCGATATGTATATCTACGCTTATGGCTGTCAACTCCATACCACTATGACCGGCAGACCTTTTGTTTATTCATAGTTAAAGGTAACCGGTTTTACCGTGTTATCCAGCGCCTCCAGGGTAAATCCCTGTTCGGTCAACCCGTCGATAATGGCCGGAAGGGCCTCTACGGTAGTCTTTTTATCCGCCGCATCGTGGCAGAGGATGACGGCGCGGTTTTTACTCTTAGAGTCGTTTAGCACGTTATCAATACACTGCTGCTTGGTAGCGCCGCCGGCCGAGGCGTCTCCGCTGGAAACATTCCAATCATAAAAAGTGTAGCCGCGCCGCAGCATCTCGGCGGTTATGTCTTTATATACGTTCTTGTTGTAGGCGTTCACGGTTCCGCCTGGGAAACGGAAGATATTGGGTTTAACGCCCGTATAGCTTTCCACCAGGGTGGAGATGTGTTCGAAATCCTTTAAAAATGCACCGGGCGAGGCGTAGATCTGTTTATAGTCGTGCGTATAGGAATGGATGGCGATGGTATGCCCTTCGTTGACAATGCGCTGCATCCGGCGCTGGGCGTCGGGGCCCTCCTTGCCTACTACAAAAAACGTAGCCTTAACGCCTTTTTCCTTTAAGATATCCAGAACCTTGTCCGTATTTTCAGAAGGCCCGTCGTCAAAGGTTAGGTAGGCGGTCTTATCTTTTGTTGTATATTCCGGCTTTGGGAAATGAAGATCCGGAAACCATTCCTGGTAATTGCCGGTTTGTTCGGCTGGAGGCGTTACGACAGGCACGTCTTCACTGCTTGTGGACACGGCGCCGGAATCAGTGGAAGACGCTTCTGGTTCCGAAGCGTTTTGCCCGGCGGAGGAACTCGGCTCAGTGGAGGGATTGTCCGGCGCAGGCGGCTGGGTGTTGACGGCGGAAGCGGTTCCGGCGGGTTCCGCCATGGTTTCTTCCGTTTGGCTGTCGGCAAGCCGATAAATCAAAATACCGATCCCAATAAAAATCAAGATAACACAAAATAGTATCAGGAAAACAGCCCATTTTTTGTTTCCCGTGATGGCGGGCTTTCTGCGGGAGGCTTTGTACGGCATAAGGAATCCTCTTTTCTTAATATATGTAAAGATAATAAAGTCTAGATCGATTATAGCATGAAGCGTAGTAAAAATGGGGTGACAATCCTGTTACAATTATAGCAATTGTGTAAGAACAAGAACCATAGTGTCGAAGATACGCGCATACTACCATATCTTGGGGAAAAAGGAAGTAGATTTGTGATGAAAAGGGATAAGAATAAAAAAATGAAATTTTTTAAAGAAATGTGTTGACAAAGTGTTTTTGATTTGATATACTGGTAAAGCCGTCGAGAGAGACGAAGGAAATTTCTTACAAAATCACGAAAGTGATCGAATGAAAAGAAAGAAAACTTGGTCAACATTGACAGGCGGACAGGACCTTGAAAATTAAACAACGTAAACGAAAAGAACACGACCCGTA
>CAMMKL010000175.1 GCA_946497265.1 uncultured Clostridia bacterium
CGTACCTGGTGTGTAACACCCCCAGCGCGGCATGAGCGCTTACAATAAGAAAAAAGATATTTTTAGAACAGAGTTGGGAAACCGATAAAAGGTACTTTCTTAAAAAGGAAAAGAAAAAAGAAAAGAGGACATCCTATGAAGAATGAAAAAGACGAGATCGGCCGCCGCATACGGCTTTTACGCCTGGAACACGGCTACACCATAGAAACCCTGGCCGAAATGGCCGGTCTTTCCGCCAGGTTTTTAGCGGCTGTGGAGGCCGGGCGGAAAGGCACGAGCAGCAGTACCATCATCAAACTGGCCGCAGCGCTGCACGCCACCACCGATTTTCTGCTGTTCGGCAGTAAGCGGCAGGAGGAAACCATAGAATTGCCCTTAACCGGAATTTCAGCAGAAAAACGGAAAACGTTACAGGAGATCTTTCTTAAGGCAATCGAACTTTGCGACGGTCCGCGGAATCCCCATAAGGCGTGCGGAGGGGCCTCAAAGGCTGGAAGCAAAAGGGCATAAACAGAAAACCTCCCCGCTTTGGGCTTTTCCATAGCCGAAGGCGGGGAGGTTTTCCGCATAAGTGTTGCCGCGCCGGGAAAACGCTATCCCTTTTCTACTGCTTCTACAATAAAATAATAAAGCGGTATTGTTAAAAAGACGATCCAGCCCGGATGCCACAAGCCCCAGCAGAACCCCAGCACCAGAAACAGCAAGGTGGCCAGGATCGGATAGGGGAACTTCATCCAGCTTTCGTGCTGATTGGGCAAGGTATAGAAAAGCGGGATTGTCAGGAAGATCAGCCAGCCGGGATGCCACCAGTTGCCCACAAACCCCATCAGCAAATACACGATGCAAACCAGTACCGGATAGGGGAATTTTTTCAAACGGCTTTCCGCATACCGTCCATCGCCTGGGGCGGAGGTTCCTTCCGGTACGGGCTCGGCTGCCGCCTCCTGAATGGGTTTGGCCAAAGCAGGGCCAGCCGGGAAGCCGTCCTGCTCATACGTGTCTGCCGGGCTACCGCCGGCAAACAGCAGTTCATCCAAGCTTACATGATACAGGCGCGCCAAAAGGATCAGATTGTCGGTATCCGGGCTTGCTCCGGCGCGTTCCCATTTGGAACCCGCCTGGCGGCTGACGCCCAGCTTCGCCGCCAGGTCTTCCTGTGAAAAACCATGTTGTTTACGCAGCGTGACCAGCCTGTTCGCAAACTCGATGTTCATAAAGGCAAAATCCTCTCCTAATTAATAGCTTTATTCTATCGGATGGGAGCCGGTTGCGCCAGCGATTCCGCTTTTCATGCCCGCAACTATTGGTTGCGTCGGCTACTGAACCTTGCCTTTCCAAGCGTGAACCTTGTTTTACTCTGAAGCGGCGTAAAATCAAGCGCCCGCTCCCCTGCCGCGCGGACTTTCGTCAGGCTTGGAATTACCCTTTTTCACTCTATCAGGAACGCGCATAAGCCTGCTGTACGGTTTGTACCGGCTGGCGGAAAGGCGTAGGGGCCTTATAAGGCAATGGGCCGTTTATTTTACCTTATCAAAGTATTCACTAGCTGCAAAAGGATTGCCATGCCCGGGATAAATCATTTGGGCTCCGCTTTCCCGTATTTTTTGGAGGCTTTCTTCCATGGCAAGCTTGTCCTCATACAACAAGGCGGCGGAGGGTCTGCGCAGGTTCATCATCGCGTCCCCCACGATCAAGTCCTTGCCGTCCATAAGCAAACCGATCGAACCCTTTGTATGGCCGGGCAGCGTCAGCACTTTGGCATCCACGCCATATTCTTCCAGGCTCTGCCCGTCTTCCAAAAACAGATCCGGCTCAAAGGCGGGCATTTTGGCCGAATGAAACATTTGTTCCGAAGCCGCCTTCATAAGCTTACCGGAGAAGGAGTCCGCAAAAAGCTGTCGCAGTGTATTGTCGCTCAAAAGGTCGTAATCATCCTTATGCACGGCAATCGGCACACACAGCCGCTGCGCCAAAAAAGGAGTGCCCCCCACATGGTCGATATGGCCGTGTGTCAACACAATCAGGCCCACGTTTTTATGCCGCACCTGCTCGAAAATGCTTTCTTTTTCCTTGCCGGAACCGGTATCCACCAAAACAGACCGCTTTTCACCACGGACCAGGTAGGTATTGTACATTCCAAATTTCAAACGTTCCACCAATGTTATCACTTCCATTCCGCTATTATTTTCTTTCAGTGTAGCACAACCGGCGGCGGGGGGCAAGAAAAAGCGTAGAAAAAGAGGCGGCTGTATGATTTTTCCACAGCCGCCTTTTACTGCTTTAACCTTTGCGAAGGAGCCGGTAAAGCTCCGGTTCTATTTTGCCGTTGCCCGCCACCAGGTCGGAATTTTTCCAAAGGGAGGGGGGCTTTCCCTCATAATCCGTCACTTGCCCGCCCGCTTCTTTGAGCAGTACCATCCCGGCCGCGTAATCCCATGGCTTTAAGTTCTGCTCAAAATAGGCGTCTAGGCGGCCGCATGCCACATAGGCAAGATCCAACGCCGCCGAACCGCTCCGGCGGATATCCTGGCACGCTTCAAACACCCGCTGAAAGGCCGCAAAGTTTCCAGGTGCGGCCTGTTTACAATAGGGGTTGGTGCCTACGGCTACCAGGCTTTCCGCAAGGGTGGGCGTTTTGCTCACCCGGATGGGCTTGCCGTTTAAAAAGGCGCCGCAGCCTTTGGCTGCGCAGAACAGCTCGTCGGTAAAGGGTTGATATATCACCCCGGCCAGGCCCACGCCCTTTTCATAGAGCCCCAGGGAAACCGCGCTCTGGTTGTAATGGTGGATCAAATTGGTGGTGCCGTCCACCGGGTCGAGGATCCATACTGCCCCGGCGGGGTCCAGCCCGCTGTTATCCTGCTCTTCCCCCATAAACTGCACGGCGGGATAGCGCCTGAAAAGCTCCCGTTTGATCCGCTCTTGGAGGTTCAGATCCACCTGGGTGACAAAATCCGCCCGGCCTTTTACCGTAATTTCACCTGCCGCCCGCGTATCGAACAGAAGCGCGCCCGCAGATTTGACAACCCCGGCGATCTCCCGCATATCAAATTGCATCTCTTAACCGCCCGGCCTTTCTATGGGTTTCACATTAAAATTTTCATGGAAATATCAAACGCTTTTGCCGAATGGGTAAGCGCACCGATCGAAATAATGTCCACGCCGCTTTCCGCTACCGCACGCAGGGTTTCCTGGGTAATGCCGCCGCTTGCCTCCAGCAGGGCGCGGCCGTTGTTGATCCAAACCGCCTCTTTCATCAGTTCGGGGGACATATTGTCCAGCATAATGATGTCCGCCCCGGCGTTGAGCGCCTCGTGCAGCTCTTCGAGATTGCGGGTCTCCACCTCAATCTTTACCATATGGCCTACTTTTTGACGCAGGGAGGTAATGGCGTTGGTAATGCCGCCCGCCGCGTCGATGTGGTTATCCTTGAGCATGGCTGCGTCCGATAGGTTATAGCGGTGGTTTTTGCCACCGCCGCATACCACGGCATATTTTTGCAGGGGCCGCAAACCCGGCAGGGTTTTACGTGTGTCCACGATGGAGGCGTTGGTGCCCTCCACCGCTTTTACAGCCGCCCGGGTCGCGGTGGCGATGCCGCTCATGTGCTGTACCAGGTTGAGCGCCGTGCGCTCCCCTTTCAGCAAAGACCTGGTGTTGCCGCTCAGCTCGGCAATGACGTCCCCCTTTTTCACAGCGTCCCCGTCTTTTTTAAAGGTTTCGGCATGGAATGTATCGTCCAGAAGCTGAAAAACCCGCAACGCAACCTCCAAACCGCACAGGATGCCGTCCGCCTTGGCCAAAAAAGTTGCCTGGTTGCGCTTATCTTCGGGGATCATGTAGTCGGTGGTCGTATCCAGATAATTGATATCCTCCAGCAAAGCGCGTTTGATCAGGTCGTCTACATAAAACGGGTTGAGTGTCATGGCTTAAACCTCCTCTGCGGCATTTTGAGCCGCTTCTTTTAAGATAATCTCTGCAACGGTAGCAAGGCTGCGGGCCTCTACAAAATCATAATCTACTGCGTAATGCCCCTGTGCAAGCTGTTTTCGTATTTCTTGTACGCGGGCGAGCCCGGCGGGCACCTTACTTGGATTGGGCAAGACGAAGTGCGTCTCCTGCAAGATGGAACGGATTTCTGTGCGCAGCCCATGCGGAAGAGACGCCCCGCTCAAATCGGGGATCTCAGGCGCCGTACCAACCGGCTTTTTCCCTTCTTCCTGCAACCGGCGGCGGATATCCTGCGCGGCGCGGCGGGAAAAGGTCAGGGCTTCCAACAGGGAATTGCTTGCCAGCCGGTTTTGGCCGTGTACCCCGGTATGGGAGCATTCCCCCGCCGCGTACAGGCGGTCCACCCTGGTGCGGGAGGAAAGGTCCACGTCGATGCCGCCCATCAGGTAATGCTGGCAGGGGAACACCGGGATCAAATCCCTGGTGATGTCCACCCCTTCCTCCAGGCAACGCTCGTAGATCATGGGAAAGCGAGAGCGGACAAAATCGGGATCTTTATGCGTAATATCCAGATAAAATTTTTCGTTGCCCTGCTGAATGGATTCCAGCATAATGGCGTTGGAAACCACATCGCGGGGCGCCAATTCTCCCCGTTTATCGTAACGATGGGCAAACCGTTCCCCTTTGCAGTTGAGCAATACCGCGCCTTCGCCGCGCACCGCCTCCGAGATCAAAAAGCGCTCCCGGTCGGGTTCCGCCGCAAAGGCTGTGGGATGGAACTGCACCCAGCTCAGATGCCGGATCCCCGCCCCCAGCTCCTGGGCGAGCGTAATGCCGTCGCCTGTGGCGATGGCTGAATTGGTGGTATAGGGGTACACCCGACCAATCCCCCCGG
>CAMMKL010000176.1 GCA_946497265.1 uncultured Clostridia bacterium
CTTGTATTATATTTCTTAAAGAGGAATTTTCATCCGGGCAACATGAGAGGAGACATGAAAATGGACAACAAAATCACAGGATCAGAAACTTCTATTGGAATTGCTGATGAAATAGCAAAATTAAAAAAGCTGCTTGATGATGGTATTCTTACGCAAGATGAATACGATCAACAGAAAAGCCGCCTACTGAATAATACACCAACTGAAAGTACCAATAGCGCTTCGTCGCCTCAAAATCAAGGCCTACAACCGTCGCCCGAAAAACCTAAAAAAACAGGGAAGGGTTGCTTAATTTCTGTCCTGATTGTACTCTTAGTCATAGCTGGTATAATAAGTGTTGTCACAAAAATTACAGAGAACTCAAACAATGCTACATCCTCTAACACAACATCAACCAGCGCTGAATCTTGGCGTGAATTTGATGACCGTACATGGGCTGATTTTAAAAATTTATATGTGTCACATAGTAGACTTTTACAAAATGTTTCCCTTTTTTCGGAAGGGCGCGTAAGCCAGTTAGAGTTGTATGATTCAATGAAACAGGCAAAAGAATATTTTAGGAAAGCTGCTATGAGTTTTGATTATGGAAACAATAGCGAAGAAAAAACTTATTTATCTTCTTTTTCATCTATGGCGTTATCAGATCAAATGGCTACGGAAAGCATAATGAAATACTTAGACAAAGGTAACATATCCGATCTTTCCAAAGCTACTGATCACCTCGAAGATGCTCAGGAAGCCGCCCTACTGATTGCATCTAATAGAGGAACCTTGCTTGTTCGTGCAGGCTATACACAAGAAGAAATATCCGAAAAGATAAATTCTGAAATGGCCGAACTTGAGGAACAAATATCTAATGGCGGAAACTCCTAGTCATAAATATAACTAAACATAAAAAAATCCGTCCCCGGCGGCAACCGGGGACGGATGGGTGCAAGCATATAAACCTACCAAAAATTTATAAGCTCTGCGTGTCTATTATACCGCCTTTTCAGGCCGCGCGCAAGGGCTTGGAAGGGTGTTGTTTTTTATGGGCAGACGCACGAACACAGCAAAATGGCTGGACACGCAAAAGCGTTGGCAGATCAACGTTCAAAAGGACGGGCAACGGCGGACTTTTACTTGCTCCACTCCCGGGCGCAACGGCCAGCGAGAATGCAACCGCAAGGCGGACGCCTGGCTGGATGAAGGCATCAGCGGTTCTGTTAAGGTTGCCGACCTGTGGCAATTATACCTGAAAAAATGTCGGGATACACAATCCCGGTCATCATATCTACAAATCGTATCAGTCGGCGAAAATTATATCCTGCCAATCATGGGGCGTCATAAAATTGAGAAAGTAACCGAAGGTGTTTTACAAGGGATTATCGATTCCGCCTATAAACACGGTTCATATAAAGTCGATTATAAACAGCGCCGGCCGCAGCAGCTTCCTTTATCCCGAAAAACGCTGCTCAACATCCAGGCCGTGCTCCTGGCGTTTATTAAATGGTGCCGCTTACAAAAGACAACTTCTCTGCGGCCGGAAGATGTTACGATACCAGAGGGCGCCCGCTATCGCGGAAAAATTTAACAGCCGGATAGCCTTGCAGTGTTATTCCGCACTGATACAACGATCATGCGCGGACAGCGCGTCTTTGATAATTATATTTACGCATACAGGTTTCAAGTGGCCAGCGGCGTCCGGCCGGGCGAGCTGGTTGGCCTCCAGATCGGTGACATAACCAATACCGGCGACATATGCATTAAACGGTCTATAAACCACATAAAAAAAGTCATACAAGGTAAAAATCAGAATGCAATCCGCAGTTCCACCCCATCACCTTTAGCCCAACAGGCAATCGAGGGGCAGATCAAACTGCTTAAAGATACAGGAGAACCGCTGCTTGCGGAAACGCCGCTATTCCAGATCAAAAGTCAAGGCGCATATTATAAAAGATGGAAACGGTATCTTGAATCTAATGGGTTGCCCGCTATATCGCCATATGAACTGCGTCATACATTTGTCTCCATTGCAAAGTACCTGCCGGAAGGAACCATAAAATCGCTTGTCGGGCATTCCCGGAGCATGGACACCTTTGGGCAATACGGGCACGCGCTGCTCAATGATTCCGAGCAAACTGCCGCCGCCATCGGCGATTTGTTTGCAAAGCTGTTAAATAAAAACGTGTTATAAAGTGTGTTATCGTAAAAAGTAAAGCCGCCTGCAATAAACCTGCAAGCGGCTTTACGTGGTGGACCATACCATTCAGAAATCAAACCCCATGTTCATATTTATCAACGGGCTTTTCGGCTGTGTCTTTGTCCGCGATAAGGAAAACAAAAAATAAAAAACCGGCACGGTGGGTTGCACTCTATCGTGCCGGTTTTCTTTATGGCTTTTTAGCTTATTGCATATACATTTAGAAATTATCAGGATATGGAGCGCCTTCTTCCCACCTGTATCCAAGCAGACATTGCTTCCCATCGTATTCGATTTCGTTTGATGTTTTGCGTCCAATATAAACTGCATTTTGGCGGATACAGTCTACGCACCAAGGGCCAAAATCTGGTCCTTCCACCCCGCAAACTTTTTTATTTGGGGCCTCCATGCTTAAATCGTCCTCCTTGTTCTGCATAAAGTCGATATGTGCTATTATCCGGCTTTTGAAATTTAGTTTTTCGTTTCCTCCTGCATCTGTTTGTAAGTGTCTGGACTGTCCCGCTCCATTTTTTCTTCTATGGCTGCAATAATAAATTCATTTAACGAAAGTCCGGCTTGTTTTGCCGCCATTGTGTAAAAGGCTTTACGCCCCCGCCGCGCCCAGGGGTAAAGGCGTTCGTAATTTTCAGCGTTGAACCCGCGTTTATAATCTGTCGGGTTGCTGTCCGGTTTTTTGGGCCGTCCCATTATAGCATCACCTCCGCTTTATTTTATCGCATTTCTTAAAATTTGTCTAACGTTAGATTGCATAAAAATCTGACGTTAGATTTATACACTCTGCCTATTGTATTTATCTAACGTTAGATGTATAATAGGTACATAAGGTAAAGCAAAACACAAAGCCGCCCGGTTGCCGGGGCGTAAAGTTCGGCAACAGTGACCGCCAACGGCTGAAAATTGGCGGGGTGAAAATCCGACATAACCAAATAAAACCGCTTGAATATATGGAGGCTGATATTATGGCAAACGTTATTTACTTGCAGGACTACCTTCCCGGCGTTCATTGCTATACCCCTGAAATGGGTGAAAGAAAGCCGGTTACAAAGATGGAAGCCCGGTTATCCCATGACGGCAAGCATTATTTCGTGGATACCCCGTTAGAGCTGAAAGGCCGCGGCATTCTCGAAAACTCCGTGACATGGGTTGACGGTTGCCGCAAGCAGCTTGAAAACTGGCGTTCATACCGCGTAACCCTTGCGGCCTTTGCGAAACTGGAAAAGCAATATTCTATTTCTATGGAATGCCTGCTTGACTGAATATAAACCGAGGCAGCGCAAACCGCCGCCCCCATCAAAATGAATGGAGAAAACAGAAATGATTATCAATGCCAATCAAATTAAAACAGGGTCCCAGCTTGCAGAAGCGGACGGCTTTTTATGGGACGTTGTGGAAATCGTTAAGGGAACCCCCAAAACAATAACGGTCCGCCTGTGTTCCGATTTTTCCAGCTTTGAAAAGCACTGGAAAACAAAACGGGATGGAACGCCCGGAGGTGTTATAAAGTCCTTTCGCAAATCCTCTAAATTATATGGCATCCTCTGACTGCTGCCGCCCGTTTGGGCGGTATTTTTCATCTAACGTTATACTTCACAATAATCTAACGTTAGATTTGTACAGTTTGCCTATTGTATTTATCTAACGTTAGATGTATAATAGGTACATCAGGTAGAGGAAATAAACCAAATGGAGGTAATCAAAAATGACCAAAACAATGAGTATTGCAGGTACAATCCTTGAACAGCTTGGAGGTAACAAGTTTATTGCCATGACTGGAGCAAGCCACTTTGTAAGCGACGGGAACACTTTAAGAATGACACTTCCTAAAAACGGAAGCAAGGCCAACCGCCTTTATATCACGCTTGACGAAGGAACAGATACCTACACAATGCATTTTTTCCGCTACACCGCCCCGCGCATGAATACCAAAACCTTTACTTTTACCAGCGAAAAGGTGAAGGAAATCTACGAAACAAGCGGCGTTTATTTCGACCAACTGCAACCCATCTTTACCAGCGTAACCGGGTTTTATACTCACCTATAAAGAGCAACCGGGGCGGCGGAAAGCCGCCCCCCCCCTGAAAACAAAAAAAGCCAGCGGGGCGTGCTCCCGCTGGCTTTTTTCTGTCCGAATCGGACAATTTTATATTTCTGTTCTACAAGGCCGACAATGTTGATCGTCTGGTTTTCTGTGCCTGCAAACGGATTTTCCATTGTCGGCACATCTGGTACAATTATGTATCATCCGTGTTCAATGTCCTTGTGACCAACGAGAGCGCCACCGCCAAGTCATCCCCTTCCAGCTCCGCCTTTGGAATGGAGATTATTGCAATCGGAAATCAAATGTGGTATTATGTAGCTTTTAACATCTTTGTAATCCTTGAGAGAACTACAGACAAACTATCGCGTAAGTCCGTCAGTTCTGCTGTGGATACGGACAGCATCTCGCCCTCCGACGCATCCGGCTTATCCTCACACTTCCAGCCGTTGAGCAGGTTCGCCCGGATGATCTCCGGATAATCCCGGTAGCAGGCATTGATATCCACCGGTACGGAAATGCCGTCCACACGCCCTACAAAGCCCCGCGCGTCTCCATGATGCTGCCACATCCCATAGCTGCCAGTATAGG
>CAMMKL010000177.1 GCA_946497265.1 uncultured Clostridia bacterium
CCTATTAGGGGACGTGAATCTGGATGGGAAAATCTTTTTCGCCGATGAGCAGCTTCTGCTTGATTATCTGTTGGGGCGCGCGGCGCTGTCGGCGCAATCCCTTGACGCCGCTGATCTCACCGAAGACGGCACGGTGGATACCGTGGATTTGCTGGCCCTGGAAAAGCAACTCCGTGACCGTTCGTAACTGTTTTGCTCCCCATCCGCTTTTTTCCGCGGCCGAACTGTGGTATACTGGAAAAAACCCCGTACATCGGACAGGGAGGGTACCCATGGATTGCTTAATTGAATTATACGATTCCGAACCCCTGAATAACTTGATCGACGTCTTTGCGTTCCGCCCCAAAAAAGTCGTCTTTCTTTATGATGGCAAACTAACCCCTTTTTCCGCGCTGAAATCCCTGGAAAACGCAATAAAACTAAAACTGCCAAACCTTCAGTTTGAGATTGAGAACACCAGCTTCCGCAACCTGGAAACCCTGCGGCTTTCTTGTAAGCGTATCCTCAATAAAAATGGCGACGGCAGCTATGTGGACATCACCGGAGGCGGCGAACTCAGCGCCATCGGGGCGTATCTGGCGTGCGTAGATTCCTTTACGCCCATCTTTTGGGTGGATGTCGTTGAGGGAAACCTCGTGAGCGCCCACGGGTGCAAATCCATGGAAGGGCCTTTGGAGATGCCGCGCTTGTCGCTTGACACCCTGTTGCTGGCGCACGGCGCGGCCATCGGCGGTTATGGGCATCCCAAACCCCCTTCCGAACTGTTTGACCCCCTGCTTACCTTCTGCGACGCGGTATTTTCGGATATTTCCCTTTGGAAGGAGCTCTGCTTTTATCTGCAAACAGCCTGCACTACCTTCGATTCCCCCGGCGACCCGCTCTCCTTCCACGCGCCCGACCATGTTTCCGCGCCCGGAGGGAAGGCCTCTCCGCCGAACGACGACCTTTTAAAGCTGGCCGACCGCCTGGGGCTTATTCGCCAGTTCCATCATAAGGGCAAGACGATTTCCTTTCGGTTTCACAGCGATTCTGTCAAAAAATACCTGACCGACTTCGGCACCTGCCTGGAGCTTTTCACCTTTATCACCCTGTGTCGGTGCCCCGCGTTCCATGACGTACGGATCAGCGTCAAAGTGGATTGGAACGGAATGCGCCAACAAAAGCTGGTGGAAATCACCAATGAGATCGACGTCACACTGTTCTGCGGTATACACCCGGTCTTTATTTCCTGCAAGCTCTCAGAGCCGTCCTCTGAGGCGCTGCAAGAGCTGAGCGTCTACCGCAGCTATTTCGGCGGCCGGCATTCCCGCTGTATCCTGGTCACCCTGGCCGCCATTCACAAGGATCGCTCTTATGTGTTCGCACGGGCCAAAGAAATGGGGATTACCCTTCTGGACGGATCCGTCATCCGCAGCGGAAAGCTGGCCGAAGCAGTACAGCAAGCGGTTGCAAACCCTTGCAGATGAGGGTAACATGGTTTATACATCAACAAGTTCAAACGTATACTTATTACTATACTAATACAAATCAAAAACACCTCTGAAACAGCCTTTTTCTGCTGTTTCAGAGGTGTTTTCATTAGTCCGGCCTCCACCGATAAAAAGCAGGAATAGAATCAGACTCCCACGATTTGTAAAACATCCTCCCGCTGCCGGATCGTACCGACCTTGCCGCCGCCAAAATCGACCGTGTCGCCGTCCTGGTAAACCGCTTCGCCCAGCAGTTCCTGCATACTCATCCAATGCAACCACTGGTAGAGCGTTTTGGGGTCTTTATTGGTATGGTATACGCAAAAATCATAAAAACCGAAATCGTTCATCCCGTCGGTGAACGCCTGCTTTTTGCCCTGATTGATCGCGTAGCCGATGCGGATCCAAAGCTCGGTAGGGAAGTAGGGGGTCTCTTCTTCGGCTCCCAGCTTCATCAGCTCCACCTGCTTGACATACAGTTCGGGGGCTACCAGAAGCTTAGAGCCCCCCATATACATTCCCGCCGCATTGTCAAGCTTCATAGCCATTGCACAAAAACGGTTAAACAGCACGCATTCCTGCATCCGGCGCTCCATGTCTTGATTAGCGGTGCTGATAATCAGGAAGGATTTATGGGTTTCCAAAGCCTTTGCTGTCTTCTCATGCAGCATATTTTGGCCAATCCGGCGCTGGATTTCGCCGTCCGGCACCGGCCGCGGCATGTGGGTGCACCGCAGCGTCGTATCTCCGATATGCGCCACCATCGTTAAAAGCCGGTCCGGCTTTACCTCCACGGAGCCCTCCCCCTGAAATTCCCTTTGCAACATATGAAAAAGCTTTTCTGCGTCAAAATAGGTATCCTTCAGCAAAGCAAAACCCATTGCCATCGGCTGGCCGTCCTTTTGGACCGCCGCCTTTTTCGTCTCTTCTGTTTTTTTCTTGCCAAAGCGGTCAAATAATCCCATCGCTTCGTTCCTCTCTTATCTTGTGATGTTCCCGAGTTTTCCTCACTCGTTTTCTTTGATAAACTCTATTTTCCCAATCATCAGGTTCCCCTGCGGCGTTAATGTATATTCCGTCGCTTCTTCCACCAACTGGCCTGCCGCCAACTTGCGAAGGGTAAGCCGCCCGTCTTTCGCCTGGTAAGTACCGTTGACGCTGACCCCTAGGGTGAGCAGCTCCATACGCATTTTCCCGTTTTCTTCAAACGTATAACGTAATTTTTCCTGCTCATCGATCCATACGCCCACGATAGCGTGGTCCACCTCCGCCTGCTGGGGTGGGTCTACCTGCGTAATATCGTGATCCAAACGGGTAAAAGTCAAATCCTCCGGCTGTGTGGCACCGCTATTTTCCTGCTGCGGGGCCAGGGTGAGGGTATCCCGGGTACTGCGATAGCGGAAATCCCCGGTAAGCACGTCTTGCGTGGCCATCTTCACCCGAAAGCCCAGGATATCGCCCTCTTTGCGCTCTACCGTGCCATACACATTGTATTCCCCAGTGGTCACGATTACGGTATTATCCTCATAAATAGTCAGGTACATGGGGGTATCCTGCGCCTGCATCGCCCAACTGCCCTCGATCGGCTGCTGACGGTTCAGGAGGAACGTCAATATCCCGACCAGTGCGGCTGAGACGATGACGACCGCGCTCACGATCCCAATCATCGCCTTGCGGGAAGGGAGGGCTTCCACCAAAGAACGCCTTGTTTTTTGGGCATACCGGTAAGCCGGGCGGTACACCGGGGTTGCCGCCTCTTTCTTGGAACCGTCCCCGCCTTTTTTCCCAATGGTCCTTTTCAGCGCCCCTAACCGGCGCGGTTTTGCGCCTGAGCCTCTGCTCTTCAAGTCAATCCCTCCTTTTTCTGCTTGTTGTCCGTATTATGTTAATCATACACGATTTTACGCCCGTACACAAGGGAAAAACACCCGATTTGCGCGCTTGTGTGATTTACCAGTTTACTATTCCGCCCAATTCGTGTAAAATAAGGTACAATTCCAAAAGAAAGAAGGTGGCTCGACGATGGAAGAACCGGCAAAGCAGGACGCTTACCAGTGCCTGAATCAACTGTTTGTCGATCTGTTCCATGAAATACTGGAAATCGAAGAGTGTTCCGTGCGTCGGGCGGCCAACAACTCCCTGACCATGAGCGAAATCCATACCCTGATCGCCATCAAACCGGGCGATCAAAATATGTCGCAAATTGCCGGGGAATTGGGGGTTACCATCAGTACCCTGACCACGGCGATCAATAAATTGGAAGCGAAGGGCTTTGTACGGCGGGAGCGGGACAAGTCTGACCGCAGGGTCGTACACATCTGCCTGACTGCCCGCGGGCGTGCCATGGCGGGCGCGCACGAGCGTTTTCACCGTAATATGGCAAAGGCCGCTTTGGAGGGGCTGGATTCTGAAGAAATGAGGATCCTGACCGCCGCCCTGCAACGTTTGTCGGATTTTTTCTATCGCGAAAAGGAAAAGCTTATTCACCCCGAATAGCCGCAAAAACGGAGGCATCTTGTATGGGTTGCCTCCGGTTTTTCGTACTAGGGGGATTGCCCCGTAGCAAAGGACGGGCCTAGGCTTCTTAGATGCACCGGCTTACTAACGCAGTAAAGGAAAACACAAGTTCACCCGATGCAAGGCTGTTTACTTTCACATGGAGGGTTTCAGATGCTTTACCCCATTAATCCGTCTCGGAACGCCCCCAGGTATTCAACGCAGTACTCATCATTCCCCAATAAAGCGTCCGCCGCGTAAAGGCTGGCCATCAATTCCCGGTTGAGCGGATCCATAATCGCGGCGTCCAGCCCGGCCGCCATAGCCGCGACCAGGAACGTCCGGTTGATTAAAGCCCGTTTGGGCAGGCCATAAGAAACATTGCTCAATCCGCATACAATGTGGACGTCCGGCAACGCGGCGCGGATCCCCCGGATCGCATCCAGGGCTTCCATGCCATAGCCTTCTCCGGAGCCGATCGGGCGCACCATGGGGTCCAGATAAATGTCGCCGCGATTAACCCCGGCGGAGGTGAGCTTTTCTACCAGCTCAAGCGCCAGTTCGATCCGGCGCTCCGCGCCTTCGGGAAAGCCTTCGTCGTTCATACACAAGGCAATCAGCCCTGTTTTGTATTGCAGGGCAAGCTCCAGCATGGGCTGGTAACGGCTTTCCTCCAGTGCAATGGAATTAAGGATCGGTTTTTCCCCCGTGTATCCGGGCAAAAGCTCCCGGGCGACCGATGGGTCGGGCGTATCGATTACCAAGGGCAGGCTGCGGGTAGTGCGCACCGCCTGCATCGGCCAGCGCAGGTACTTAAGTCCCTCCCCAACAAACATGCCG
>CAMMKL010000178.1 GCA_946497265.1 uncultured Clostridia bacterium
AGCCGATCCCGATTGTACACTGCGAGAACTGCGGTTTTGTGCCGTTGGACGAAAGCGAGCTCCCTTTGCGTCTGCCCGAGGTGGAGAGCTACGAGCCTACGGAAAACGGGGAATCCCCGCTTGCCAATATCACCGATTGGGTGAACACTACCTGCCCGCACTGCGGCGGCCCGGCCAAACGGGAAACCGACACCATGCCCCAGTGGGCGGGTTCCTCCTGGTATTTCCTGCGGTATATGGATCCCCACAACGACCAGGCGCTGGCTAGCCCCGAGGCCCTTAAATACTGGTCCCCGGTGGATTGGTACAACGGCGGCATGGAGCACACCACGCTGCACCTGCTTTACAGCCGCTTCTGGCACAAATTCCTTTACGACATCGGCGTGGTGCCCACCCCCGAACCCTATGCCAAACGCACCAGCCATGGGATGATCCTGGGTGAGAACGGGGAGAAGATGAGCAAATCTCGAGGCAATGTGGTAAACCCCGACGATATTGTCCGGGAGTACGGCGCGGATACCATGCGCTTGTACGAGATGTTTATCGGAGATTTTGAAAAGGCCGCTCCGTGGAGCTCTTCCAGCATCCGCGGTTGCAAACGTTTTCTGGAGCGCTACTGGAACATGCAGACGATCCTCAACGGGGAAACAGGGATTCGCCCGGCGCTGGAGGGCGCGTTCCACAAAACCATCAAAAAGGTAGGCGAAGATGTGGAGAACCTCAAGTTCAATACTGCAATCGCCGCTTTAATGGCGCTGACAAACGATATTTTCAACAGCGGTTCCATCACGAGGGAAGAGCTGCGTATTTTTACGATTTTGTTGAATCCCTTTGCCCCTCATCTTACCGAAGAAATGTGGGAGACCCTACAAATGGGCAAAGGGATGGTGGCCGAGCAGAGTTGGCCCTCCTACGATGAAGAAAAGTGCAGGGACAATACCGTGGAGATTGCGGTACAGATTTGCGGCAAACTGCGCACCCGCCTGACCTTGGCCGTCGATGCAGACAAGGAAAGCGCGCTTGCCGCTGCTAAGGCCGACCCCAAGATTGCAGCCGCAATCGACGGGAAGAATATCCTAAAAGAGATTTACGTTCCGGGAAAGCTCGTTAACATTGTTGCCAAATAAGGCTTGACACGTCTTATAGGAGTATTGTATAATATCGTTTGTATCGTATGCGTACATTACCCCTGCCTTTGGGCGGAGGGGAGGGAAGATAAATGGCTGAAATTCGAATTAAGGATAACGAATCTCTTGACAGCGCTTTGAGAAGATTTAAAAAGCAATGTGCGAGAGCTGGCGTTATTGCTGAAGTGCGTAAAAGAGAGGCTTATGAGAAGCCTTCTGTACGACGCAAGAAAAAGTCTGAAGCAGCTCGTAAGCGCAAGTTTAAATAATTTGTGTTTGCTGCGCAATGTAAAAATCACTTGAAAAAGCGGGCGGCAAAGCCCGCTTTTTTGAATTTTGGAGGTTTTCATGTCTTGGTTTATGCCTACCATAGCCGTTAGAAAGTTGATTGACATTCCGATCTCTTTGCTTCATGAAATGGGCGTGGAAGCCGTCTTCCTGGATGTGGACAATACCATCGCCCTGCACGGCTCTATGACGCCCTTCGAAGGAACGGTAGAATGGACGCATAAAGTCCGCGAGGCGGGGATAAAAATGATCATTCTTTCCAATAATCTGAAAAAGCGGGTGGGGCCGCTTGCGGAAAAATTCGATCTGCCTTATATTTGTTTTTCACAAAAACCGTTCCCACTGGGTTTGCCATACGCCAAAAAAATGTTGGGGATTCCCCCAAAAAAAATTGTTTTGATTGGGGATCAGATTTTTACCGACGTTCTTGGGGCAAACTGGCATGGGATGAAGTCCATCCTGTTGGTACCGGCACAGGAAGAAGGTGGGCTCAGCTTTCGTTTCCGCCGTACGATTGAAAAGCCGGTACGCAGAAAAATAACCTTCTGGAAGCCCGGAGACCCGGTGAGAAAGGATTGATTATGGAGGCAAGGTTCGGTCCGGCGGGCCAATGTGATGAGGCCCGCGCCCAAAAGATGAAAACAACCCTGCAATATCTGGATTTTATCAAGGAGCAGGGGCTTAGCGCTTTTGAATATCAATGCGGCCGCGGGGTGATGATCCGGGAGGATACGGCACGCCTTGTCGGTGATAAGGCGAAAAAGCTTCACATTGCCCTCTCGGTACACGCGCCTTATTATATCTCTTTGGCGTCTTTGGAGGAAGAAAAAAGAATAAAGTCTGTTAACGCCTATATTCTTGACAGCGCACGTGCCGTAGACTGGATGGGCGGCGACCGAATTGTAGTGCATCCCGGGGGACTGAATAAACGCAGCCGGGAGGAAGCCTTGGCCGTGGCACAGGATACGCTCCGTATGGCGCAGCAGGTTTTAGATGAAAACGGCCTTGCCCACATCCATATTTGCCCGGAAACCATGGGGAAAGTAAGCCAGCTTGGCGACCTTGGCGAGGTGATCGCCATGTGCCGGGAGCAGGAGCGCTTCTTTCCCTGTATCGATTTTGGGCATATGAACGCCCGCACACAGGGAGGCATGCGGAAAAAAGAGCATTTTAGCGCCCTATTGGACCGGCTGCAACAGGAATTGGGCTGGGAAAGGGTCAGCCGGATGCATGTGCACTTTTCAAAAATTGAGTATGCTGCGGCAGGGGAAGTGCGGCATCTTACTTTTTCCGACACTCGGTATGGGCCGGACTACGAGCCGCTCATGGAGCTATTCGCGCAGCGCGGCATGAGCCCTACGGTTATCTGCGAATCGGCCGGAACCCAGTGCGCCGACGCTATGTCGATGCAGGCCTACTACCGGGCGCAACGAGGGCGTTGGAATTAGGAGGGGAATAACCGTGACGGAAAAAGAAAAAATGATTGCAGGCAAAGCGTATTTGGCGTATGGGGAAGAGCTTACAAACGAGCGCATGAGAGCCAAAGAGCTTGTGTATCGATTTAACAGCCTGCCGCCAACTCAACAGGAGGAAAAAAACAGTATCCTGCTGCGCCTTTTTGGGAAACTGGGCGAAGGCTTCTGGATCGAAGCCCCGTTTCGCTGTGATTATGGCTACAACATACAGGCAGGCAAAAACCTGTATATCAACTATAACTGCGTCATCCTGGATTGCAGCCCGGTCACCATCGGCGACAATGTAATGTTCGGCCCCAATGTGAGCCTGTTCGCCGCAGGCCATCCCATACATCCACAGCCGCGTACCGCCGGGTGGGAATACGGCCGGCCGATTACCATTGGCAGCCGCGTCTGGATCGGAGGCAATACCGTGGTCAATCCCGGCGTGACCATCGGGGAAAACAGCGTAATCGGTGCGGGCAGCGTCGTGACCAAGGATATTCCGGCGAACGTTATCGCCGTCGGGAACCCTTGCCGGGTGCTGCGTCCTATTACCGAGGAAGACAAGCAGTATTACTACAAAAAATTGCTTTTGGAAACAGAATAAAAGAGGGATTCAAATGGAAAATAAGAAAATACTTGTTATGTTAGGGCCGAATCTGAATTTGGTGGGCATCCGGGAGAAGGGGATTTACGGTACGGAAAGCGCCGAAAGCATTCAGCATCAGATTGTGCAGTATGGTAAGGATTTGGGCTTTGACTGCGATGTGTTTCAGTCCAATTGGGAGGGGGCACTTGTGGACAAAATTCACGAAGCGCGGAATCATTACGTGGGCGCCGTCCTCAACGCGGGGGCGCTTACCCATTACAGCTACGCCCTGCGGGATGCCATTGCAGGCGTGCAGATTCCTTTTGTAGAAGTACATATGTCCAATATCCATGCACGCGAAGAATTCCGCCATCATTCGGTCATTTCCGCCGTGTGTGCGGGCCAGATTGCCGGATTTGGAAAAAACAGCTATTTCCTGGCGCTGCAGGCGCTTAAAGATTTAGTGTGATATCGATGTTGCTTTGGCAAAATTACGTGGTAGGGGGATGCTTCCATTGACACGAGTACAGCAATTGGCACATTCTTTCCCAGAGGAATCCAGCGGTATTCAGGTGGATGCCGCTTTCATCACCTCCTTTCCAAACCGGCTTTACCTTTCCGGTATGAAAAGCAGCGACGGGTATGTACTGGTAACCCGCGAGAAAGCGTACTGCATCGTGGATTTCCGTTATTATGAGGCAGCTACCCAGGTTGTGAAAGACTGCGAGGTTGTCCTTTTCCACAAAATAGGGGATACCCTTCGTGAGCTGGTAGCTAAACACAATATAAAGGGTGTGTTATTGGAGCACGAGGGGATCACACTGGCTACTGCCGGCCGGCTGGAAAGTATTCTGAAGGGCTGCGGTGCCCAAGCCGTCAAGGATGCCACCTTGGATCGCTTGCTCTGGGAGCTTCGTTTTATCAAATCCAAGGAAGAGATCGATCAGATCAGCGCCTCCCAAAAGATTACGGACGAAGCGTATGCTTATGTGCTGGATAAAATTCATGAAGGCGTTACCGTGCGCGAGCTTGCGCTGGAAATCGAGTTTTTTATGAAGAGGCAGGGGGCGCAGGACGTGGCCTTTGACTTGATTGTGGTGGCGGGGAAAAAGGGTTCCCTCTGCCACGGGACCCCGGATGAAAATCAGGTGCGCCGGGGCGACTTCATCACCATGGATATCGGCGCCCGGCTGGACGGCTATCACAGCGATATGACCCGGACCGTCGCCTTGGGACAGGTGAGCGACGAACAAAAAAGGGTGTATGATCTGGTCCTTGAGGCGCAGCT
>CAMMKL010000179.1 GCA_946497265.1 uncultured Clostridia bacterium
GGGTAAGCTTTTTTGATTGCTAACGGCGTGCCGACTCAGCGCTTATACGACAGAATACCTTAGCCCTACCATTGGGGCGGTTTTTCCAGGATCACTTGCTGGTCGAACGTCCAGGTTTTGCCCGCGTCGGAGGTGGTATACTGCATCACGTGGCTGCCGTCGCCCAAATCGCCGTTTGGCCCCTGGTTCACAATTATCGTACCGTTTTTTTCATCGGTAAAAACGGGAGCCTGCGGCTGAGGATATTGCGGATTGTGAAAAACATCCTGTTCTTCCCAGGTCTTCCCACCGTCTTCCGTACGGTAAAGCGACTCCCCCTTGACCAGGAACCCCACTTCGCTGCTTGCAAAGCCGATCCCCCGCACCAGCCCGGAGTACTGCTCCGGCGGGTTCTGTTTTTCCCAGGTTTGCCCGCCGTCGGTGCTGCGGAAAATCTGCGCGCTTTCCGAGTTGCGCTCCCGCCACGCTCCTATGGCGATCACGCCCGTACCGTCCGGAGCAAAATCCACATAGCAGGCGCGCACCCATTGCCGAAGGTCTTCGGTATATACGTCCAACTCGGTGATGCTCCAGGTTACGCCCTGGTCGTCGGAATAGAGCAGGGTACAGGGCAGGCTGGTGGAGCCTCCATAGACAAAGGCAAGCCGTTCCGGGGAAATGTAGTAGCTTCCCGGCTGCAGCTTACTGCGGTCGTCCACTTTTTCGCCGCGCGTGGTGAGCGCCTCCAGCCCCACCGGAAGCTTCGCCCAGGTCTGTCCGCCGTCCCAGGTGACCGAGACCTCGTCGCCCTGCGTCCGGTAATAGCAATCGGCCGTTAATACCTGCTGTAAGGGAATTCCCAACTCCTTGCGGCTTTTTCCTTCCCCAGCAAGCACATCCCCGAGATACCGCACATCCAAAAGTTCATAGCGTATCCCCTTGATCAGGCCGTTGGCTCCGTCTTCCGGCATCTCCTGCCCTTCGTTCAGGCGGCGGGCGGTCAGCACCCACTCACAGTGCATTACGCCGTCCCCGCCTAAAATTCCCCATTCCCGGCGTTCTTCCCGTTCCTCTTCGGGAAGATGCAGGTCAAAGGTAGCTTCCATGGTGAGAATGTCGTCTTTATCTTCCAGCATCTTGGCAAACCGCATCTGGTGGTAGCGGTTGCCTCCCCGCAGGTATGCGCTTAAAAGCTCGTCTGCAACCTTGTATTCCTCCGGGCTTGGGTAGTCCTTTTCCACGGAAACCACGGGGTGCATGCGCTCAACCGTCTCGTCCACATTGACTTTGACCAAAATCAGGACAGCCGCCGCCATAAAAAGCAGCAGGCAAACGCCCAGCCGTATCCATTTTTTCAAGCGGTGGTTTCCCATTGGAGTCCTCCCTTCTCCCCTTTGACATACCGCTTCACCGCCCCGCCTGGCATGCCGGTATCCGGGTCGGTACTGTAAACGGAGTAGATCAAACCCTTGACCGGTTCATCCCCCTCGCCGGGTGCGAATTCATAGGGTTCGCTGGTGCCGTCCGGGTAACACTTGTAAAGATCCTCTGTATAAAACCCAAAATCGCGTACGCCCTCGCTTAGGATACCGCAGCGTTCAAACGTCATTCCTTGAGCGTCCGTGCGCAGATCCATCTTATCCACCATGGCGCACAGGGTAAGGAAATCCGCCTCCGGGTCGTAGGCCCTCTCCCCCTCCCCGTCGGAAGGCTCCCACTCCTGCGGGTTCACCATAATCCAATCGGTATCCCGCCGCTTCACATTGGCAATCAGGTATCCGTGGCGCAGCAGTTTGTTTTCATCATAGCCGTACAGGTAAATCTGCACGCCCCGCAGCTTGCCGTCGCTCTTGTTGAACATAACGTCCAGGCTGGAAACGCACAGGTAGGGCTCCAGGGCATATAGCTCCCCGACTTGCTCCAAAATCCCGGTTAAGCGCAGGTCGTAAAAGCTCTGTTCCGGCATGGGAAAGGCCTTTTCCACCTCGCCGGTTCGGCAGCCGGACAGAGATAAAACCAAGGTAAACGCCAGGAAAACGGCCGTTAAACACTTTTTCATTCCGTTGATTCCCCTTCTTTCCCGCCGAGCGGCAGCAAAACGGTAAAAGAGGTGCCGTCGGGTTCGTTTTTGGCCGTAATGTCGCCCCCGTGCAGGCGTGCGATCTCCCTGGCAATGGCAAGCCCCAGCCCAGCCCCGCCCGTGCCGGAAGACCGGGCTGCGTCCGCCCGGTAAAACTTGTCGAACAAGTGCTCCAGCTTTTCCGGAGGGATCGGCCTGCCCCGGCTGGTAACTGTAATATGGGCGCAGTCCACGGCGCTTTCCGCCGTGATGGAGATCACGCTGTTTTCCGCTCCGTAGGCGGCCGCGTTGCGCAGCAGGTTTTCAAAAACGCGTGCCAGCTTGTCGGCATCCGCGGAAAGGACAAGCCCGTGCGGCGCCATGACCTCACAGCGCATACCCCGTTCCGCCAGGACGGGGTAGAATTCGTCGGTCATCTGGTAGAGCATGCGAGCTACGTTGACCTGGGTCTTTTGCAAAGGGATATCTTCCATATGAAACCGGGTAATCTCAAAAAACTCCTGGATCAATTCTTCCAGCCGCTCGGCTTTTTCCAGGGAAACCGCCAGATATTTGTCTTTCAGTTCTTCAGGCAGCCCTTTTTCCTCGTTCAAGAGGGAGAGATACCCAATCACCGAGGTCAAAGGCGTTTTGATGTCGTGCGCCAGATAGACCACCAGTTCATCTTTCTTTTGTTCGGCCTCTTTGGCCGCCCGGGCCGATTGGAGCATCTCCTGTTTGACGCCGTTTAATTTGTTTTCGATCTCTTCAAAGCCTTTTGGGAGGCGGACGTAGCCCTCGTTTTCACTGAAAAGCAGATCGGTCGCGTTGATCACCCGGCTGACGTCCACAGTAAGCCGATGCTGGAAATAGAGCCACAGCGCCGCCACGGTGAGCAGCACCAGCAAAAGGGCGGCCTCCCCCCGATGCGCGGCGAGCACGTCGGCAAATCCCATGTTGACGCGGTACAAAAAACGGAGCGTCACCTGATAAAGCACCCGGTCGGCCAGCAGGTAGGCAATCAGCCCCGCCGCGGCTACAACGCCTACGGCGGCCAGGGTGCGCCGCGCGACGGCGGCGTTGTATTTATGAAAGAAATTATTCAACGCGATACCCCACTCCCCATACTGTTTTGATGAACCGCGGCTTGCGCACCGGCTCATGCATTTTTTCCCGCAGATGGCGGATGTGTACCATCACGGTATTGTTTCCGTCCAGGTAACGCTCGCCCCAAACCGCTTCGTACAACTCCTCCGAGCTGACCGCCCGGCCCCGGTTTTCACACAGGTACCACAGGATGGAAAATTCCAGGGGCGTCAGCTCCAGTTCCTTGCCGTCCAGCGCGCATCGGTGGTTCTTCCGGTCGATCCGCAGCCCGTCCAGCTCCAGGAAATCCGGCGTTTCGGACTCGCTGGAACCCTGCGGGCTGTTGTATTTGGTATACCTTCTGAGCTGCGCCTTGACCCGCGCCACCAGCTCCAACGGGTGAAACGGTTTGGTCACATAATCATCCGCTCCCAGAGACAGGCCGGTGATCCGATCCACAGGTTCGGTCTTGGCCGTGAGCATAATCACCGGAAATTGGAACCGCTCCCGTATTTTACGGCAAAGCGAAAAACCGTCCTCCTCCGGCATCATGACGTCCAGCAAAGCCAGGTCGCAGGGCTCTTGTTCCAGGCGTTCCAACACCGCTTTCCCGCTGTAACACTTTGAAACCTCATACCCTTCGTTTTTCAAATAGACCTCCACCAGGTCGGCAATCTCCTTTTCGTCGTCCGCCACCAAAATCCGCTGGGCCAAACTCGATCATCCTCTCACTACTGCTATGGTTGCTTCTATTATATACGAAAAATCCATGGTTTGTATAAAAGAAAACCCGCGCTTTTTCTTAAGAAAAGATAAAGCGCGGGCTGATGGAAAACTTTTTCGCTTTGTTTTGGTGGCAAGGTACTACTGCGCGCAGGCTGCGATTTCCGCTTCCAACTCCGGCAGGGTGAATTCCTGGCTGGCCGGTGCATTGGTTTCCTCATCCCAATAAAACCACGGCTCATTCTCTGGTGTAAAGCGGATCAGGGTATCCTCATCTTGGTAATAGAAGCGGCCCTGGAACGCGCCTACCTCATCGTAAACGCCGTCCGGGAACGGCGGGATTCCTTCGCTATAAGCAAGGAAAAGCACATACTTCTCCCCGCTTTCTACGAAGGGCGCCCCCATATACGTCTTTTTATAGACGGTATTCTGTATTTCTTCTTCCGTTAAATCAGGGAACCTCTCTTTTCCATTGAGCTCAATAAATTTGGACAAGCGATAGTATCCACCTGGGCTCAAGATGGTGATCTTATCCCCAGGCTGAATCGACCCTTTGTACGATTTCTCTACCACAAAGTCATACAACGTGTGCGCCGCGCCCGATTCGTCCCAGTACCCTATGTTTTCGGCCGTTCCATATACAATGTAAGGAGCTTGCTCGTATACCTCCGCCACATTGTGGTAAACCACCGAATCCGCTGCGCCGTTCAGTTCGCCCGCCACGGTAAAGCCATTCAGAGAGAAGCGCCCGGCGTCCACCGTTTTATCTACAATGGCCGGTGTTTTTTCCCTTTCGGGGGGTTCCACGGCTCCCCAGGGTGATTCCGTGGGCGCGCCGCCCTGCTGCTGTTCGGGCTCCGCGCAGGCGGCAAGGCCCAGCAGCAGGCAGGCAATAA
>CAMMKL010000180.1 GCA_946497265.1 uncultured Clostridia bacterium
TGAAATTTAATCTACCGCCCAAAAACAAACCCAATTATTATGAAGAATACCTCAAAGAAAACGGCTACTGGCCCATGGATGTAAGTGAAGGCTTTATGGGTAACAATCCCGCCCTTCAGATTCAGGAGATGTATGCCAGGCACGACGGCCCGGTGGAGAGCACGATTGAGTACTTTGTAGCCCAGGAAACCTGCCGTCTGCTGGACAAAGCCAAGGACAACGATGAGCCCTTCTTCCTGTGGGCCAACTTCTGGGGTCCCCATTCCCCCAGCATCGTACCGGAGCCTTATTACTCCATGTACAACCCTAAACAGATCAAGGAACACCCAAGCTACTGCGAAACTTTTCAGGACAAACCCTACGGTTACTACCTTACCGAAAAAATGTGGGGTCTGGGGGATTATGGCTGGGACGGCTTCGCCCAAATTATTGCCCGCTACTACGGCCACTGCACCATGATCGACGATATGGTCGGCATGATTGTCAATAAGCTTAAGGAAAACGGCCAATTCGAAGATACTATTATCGTTTACACCGCTGACCACGGTGATTGTTTAGGCGCTCATAAGCTCATAGAAAAAGGCGCATTCACCTTTGACGAAATTTACCGCATCCCGATGATCGTTAGCGGCGCGGGCAATAAAGACAACGACAGTTTCGTCTATCTGCATGAACTGATGCCTACCGCTCTGGACATCGCAGGTGTTAGGCCCAAAATTCCGCTAGATGGAGAAAGTTTGCTTCCCCTGATGAACGGAAAACGGACCTCAAACGGCCGAAACGAAGTATTCTGTGAGTTTCACAGCCACTTTTATGTGTGCCGGCAGCGTATGATCCGAAACAGCCGGTATCAGTTAACGTTCAATGAAAGCGAACGTGGAGAGCTATACGATTTTGAGAAAGACCCCTATCAGCTTCATAACGTTTGTTACGATCCGAACTATGCGGCCGTCAAACAGGAAATGCTCCATTTAATGGGCGATTATATGGATGGGCTGGACGATCCCGCCCGCATTTGGTTCCATCGGATCAAAGCATTTTATTAGTTTTCCTTTTTTTAAAAACAGCCTTCTCTTTTCCTTACCTTCTTTTTCGGCGGCGCCAGATTATTGGCGCCGCCCTCTTGTATATCAAAGATCGATTATCGATTGAGGATAAATGCTTAAAGCCGGTTTATCCATTCGTTATGCATCCGGTATAAGACATCGAACAATGATATATTCCACCCGGATATCGGTATCTAGATTTCTTAATAGATTCTGCCTTCTATCAGAATGTAAAATGTATTTTGTTACGTTCTATGTAGAAACCTTTTTAAAGCACTTCCCTATTGGCCTGAGCAAATTTTTCCATTATTACATTCAACCTATCGGTTTATAACTATAATTTAAATTGACAGCAACAAAACACCCCCTGATGTGGAAAATAAGAACCACACCAGGGGGATATTTTTATGGGTAACACTTACCCATATACGCAGCATACTACCCTAAAGACAATTCGACATGAATACAGATGAAAAGTCACTAGAGGTCTGGGAAAAACCGCGAAGGAGCTGGCTTCCAGCTGCCCCGGAGCGGAAATCGTAGAGGGGCGATTGCTCAATGGGAACCCTTCGGAATCTGCACTGAAACAGTGGGCGAAGAGCCTGTAAGAATAGAAAGGAAGCGCTATCATGAAGCGAAAAGAGAGAATAGCCGGTATCCGAAATATCATTCTTTTACTGCCTCCAACAAACTTTACTTATGGAAACCAACCAAAAGGTTCGGCCTCCACTTTTAAACGTAAATCACCCTATAAAACGAATGATGCCGTTCCTGCTGCCGTCCTTTCCCTTAGCGCCCAAACTCTGGTTTTTTTTACGAACTCACAATCCGTGGCGGAACTTCCGCAGTAATCCTTTGCCACAAAGCAGGAAGAGGGACCCTCCATTAAAAGCATAGAGGATCCCTTTCCTTAAGTAAAACCAGAGGATTAGTTGATACGCTTTTTCAGTAAGACCAGAGCGCCGGCCGCCGCCAAAGCCAATACAGAAAGGGCTGCCAGCGGGGCGCTGTCGCCCGTGGTGGGCGCTTTATCGGTTGGATCTTTGCTCTGGGAACCATCATCCCCCGGTTTGCCAGGGTTGGAACTGTCGTCCGGATCCTTCGGGTCTTCCGAATCAGCAGAAGGGACGAGTTGAGCCTTAGCTTCCATCATCTCTTCCACCATCTCATCAATCAGGTATTGTTCAAACCGGCTCAAGTCCTGTGCTGCCAGCGCTTGCGCTTTCGCGATCACCGCGCGCACCACCTGAGCGCTTTCTTCTGTGTACTGAGAAAGATCGATCGATTGTAGGTCTTCCAGCCATTTGTTCAGAGTTTCCTTATCTGCGCGCAGACGCAGCTTTGCCGTTGCTGTCAGAAGTTTATCGGTCATAGCGTCGATTTCCGCCTGGGTTGCGGTATCGTTGTTATCGTACATATCTTTGGCTTCTGTCAAAATTTCCAGGAAGCTTTCCTTGTTCTCATCGTCTACATATAGGTTGAGGTCGAAGCTTTCCGCTACGTCGATCGCCTTCTTGAGTTCAGATTTATCGCCTGTAACCGGTTTCGGGATTAGGTTCTGCATCGCGTTGTTTAGCGCTTGATAGGCCGCGTCGATATCCAGCTCCATCGCGTCAGGGTCGTCTACCAACTCTTCCGCCGCCTCTAACGCCGCGGTAAAGGCATCTTTTTCCGCTCCATCTTCATAAGCGTTTAGATCCAGCGCCTTTGCCTTCGCTACCAACTCGATCAGTTCCGTCTTATCCCCCGGCACAAAGCCCATGCCTTGGATTGCCGTCATCAGGTCTTTCCATGCCTGATCGACTTCAATCTGTGTCGCAGTTTCCGATGCATAGGTCTCTTTTGCCGCGTTCAGTACATTCATAAATTTCTCTTTTGCGCTGGGTACCAGCTTATCCACGTCGCCATTATCCACATGCGCCTGTGCCAGCGCGATCACCATTTCCAACGTGTTCTTATTTACGGCTTCCTTTGCCTGGAAAGAGGCGCTCACAGTCACACTGGAACCCGGCATGGTAAACTCATATGCGCCGCTTGCCTCATTTTTCGTAACAGTAACCGGCGTACCGTCTTTGGTAACAACGGTTACAGATCCTTCCACAAGCTCATAGCCCTCATAAGCCTCCGGCGTCAGCGTCACCACATCGTCTTCCCTCGCTTTTAAGCTGCTGGGAATCAGGCTCCCTCCTTGTGAAGAATCCAGCACGATATCGTATACGGCAGGCTGGAAGGTTACCTGGACGGCGGTGTTTTTCTGGATGTCCGTCAAAACCAGTATCCCATCCATGGGAATTTCAACGGATATGTCGTTTACAAGGATTTTATCAATCTGATAACCGGCTTCAGGTGTAATTTGAATCACCGCATTGCCACCTGCTTGCACTTGTTCGCCGCTTACAACCTGTACGCTGCCGTGTTCCCCGGCCGTGGCCGTTACGGTATAACCATCCGGCGAAGCATCCTCCTGCCAATAACGGTTTACCACCGCGTAGTCGATCCGGCTATAGCCGCCGCTAACGGTTACTGTCAGGGTGTGGTGGCCGTTTTCCGTTGCTTCGGGCACCTGTATCGTCCACATGCGGGCGGAAATTTTACCATTGGTACCAAGGTTGGAAACGTCCAAAGCCTCTGCCTCAACTGGATTTCCATCCAAGGTAAAGGTCAGCGTACCGTATTCTTGGCCAGCCGTCTTATCGCCCATCGGCGTGACGCCGCTGTAAAGCTGCACGCCGGTGCCGTAAAAATGAAGCGTATAACTGGCTCCTTCCATATTGGTGCGGGTAAACCCAAGGTTTTGATACTGTCCGTCTTGTACATGCTGGATCCAGCCGTTTTCCTCGTCGGCATCCGCTGCAAACCCGGCGTTATCGGCCCCAATGTCCTTAGAGAGTACTTCCTCAGGATCATAGCTAAAGTAGTTGTCCGCTTCGGTATCCACCGTGCGTTGATCCACATATTCCTGTACAGCGCTGGCGCCCGGGCTGTTTTCTTTCACAAGATCTTCAGGAAGGTCGCCGAGATAGCTTATCTTAATCCCGTCGATACCCGCCTGATTGGCATTCTTTTTCTGGATTTTTAAAGTATATACGGCGTTCTCTTCACTCAGACCGTCGAATACCAGGCTTTGCTGGCCGTTAACCCCACTCTTCCAATCCGTAACGGCCTGCGTACCGTCCTCGTTGAAAACGGCTGCCTGAATATTAGCCGCCTGATCCGCGCGCAACAGCAGCTCAGCCTTGGTGCCGTAAAATTGGAAGGTCGCCTCCGCATTCGCCCAGTTGGAAAAATGTCCGTCATTTTCCAGAGGATAGCTCCCGCTTATGCTTCCTGCATTGGCCTCTGTTTCACGGTAGGACCACAGTTCGTCATAACAGAACCGGAACAAACCGTCGCCTAAGGTATTGTCGTTCACCGTAATGGTATTCACTTGGTCAGGATCTTCTACCGCAGCGGAACGCAGTTTTATACTATAAATAGCGGGCAAGCCTTCCGCACTGGTAATCACCAGCCGAATTCCTTGGGCCGCCACAGCGTTTTCCACCGACACCGTCTTGACTGCACCAATGGTACTACCGGCTTCTCCGAAAGGCTTCCACTCGCCGGCTTCGTCCAAATATTCTACCCGATAGGACTGGATGGCGCTACCCTTTTCCATGATGGTCACCTGATCGACCATGCTAAGAGAA
>CAMMKL010000181.1 GCA_946497265.1 uncultured Clostridia bacterium
ACGATTTTACGAATTTCCAATATAAGGAGCACGCTTTGGAAGAGGGCTCTACCTCGAAGGCGGCGGCTTATGTCGGCGTTACCCAGAAAGACGGCCGCGTAAGCTGGGGTGTCGGTATCCATACCGACATCGTGACGGCCTCCGTAAAGGCGCTCATCAGCGCGGTGAACCGAATCGACTGATAAAGCCAGCTCGATCTATTAAGATCATAACCCCTCAGCGCGAACATCGGAACCACCTACGAAAAGTTAAACAATAATATGTAATAGAAATATTTAAGCAATTGAAAGGGCTTGTCATCTGTATATAGCAGGCGGCAAGCCCTTTAGCTTTTTCATACGCCGACATAATATCATCCCACTTACTAGATTTGTTATTTCATACTGTTCAACAAACGCAATATAATGTATTTTATTTGGGTATTTATTTAATTTTAATTCTTCTTGACACGGCTGTTTTGTTCTGTTATTATAATTTTGTTTTAATTTTTATTTAGGAGGAAAATTTCATGAAAAAGGCCGTTAAACTATTAGCAGCATTAGTTTGTACCACTGTTTTATCTACAACCTGTGTGATTGGTGCAGAAGCGCAAACCAAGATATCAAATGTAAGTGGATACCGTTATGAAGGAACTACAGAAAGGATACAAGGGCCTGATGATAATGATTATACGCGAAATACCATTTGGTGCCAAACACGTTGGATACAGGAGCCTTCTTATGATAATGTCATATATGTAACAGCAAACTACGACAATAGGCCATGGGAGGATGCATTAACAAAAAAAGTAACCCATGGTGGGTATGTTGTAACACAACTTTACAGATATATTGGTTTCACAACTGCAAAAGGAAAGCATACTGCTCAAACCCTTTATTCAGGAGGAAATTCAAATACTATTTATACATACGATTAACTTCTCTGTACTTTTGTAATCAATAAATAACGGCGGCGGATAAAATGTTATGGAATGTTACTAAAAACGACAGCCTGATGAAACGGTTCTTTTTATATCTATTAACTATACTTTTTTTCAGTGTTAGCATTGCTGGATGCAGCAGCTCCGCGAGGGAGGACGATGCCCCAGGCGAATGGAATAGCCGTAGTATTTTACTGCAGGGTGGTGTCTCCCCTTCCGGATATTATTATTTTCAGAATTCTCCTACCACAATGTCTGGTGCATATCTCTCTTTTTTTGACGAAACGTCACACAAGACGGCCGTCCTTTGTGACAAAGCGGGATGCCCACATATAGACGAAGCCTGCCGCGCTTATACGGGTTTTGCTGCGCCTTACCTTTTCTATACAAATGGAAACGTTTTCACCATTGAGAATTCCGGTTACGAACTCACGTTAGTACGGCGTGACCCTGACGGAAGCAATCGGGAAGAAGTGCTGACCTTGCTTCGAGATCGCATGGATACCGCAAAATACGCCCAATTTTATAACTATAAGGTAGCCGGAAATTCTCTGTATTATATCGCTTCCCTTTCTTACGCCGTATCGGAAAAACCGGGGGACGCATTGGAACACGAGGAGTATTATTTGCGTAGGGTTGATCTGACGACCTTTCAAGAACAAGAACTTATGCAGGCTGCTCCAAATACTACCTATACTTTTATTGCCGCTAACGAGCAGCAGGTATTATTGAACGCTTTTACCTATCCAGAAGAAGAGCCTCAGGAGCTAACCGATTTAAACGAAGAAGAGCTTCGTTCCCTATTAGAAAACAGAAAAGTACAAATCTTGTTATGGGACAAGCATGACGGTTCCGTAAAAACCCTGCTAAAAAGCAACCGTTGGGAAACGGTCGCAGGAATGGCGGCACACGGCGATTCCCTTTACGTCCTCCGCTGGGAGGATAATCGAACTACAAACAGCATACAAAAAATCAGCCTAACCAACGGAGAAGCTACCACTATTTTCCGTAGTAATAAGATGATCAGCAACTACATGGTATTAAACGAGGAAGAAATCGTTCTGCGCGAAGATTACGACTTAAATCTGTACTCATTAAAAGACTTCCAAAAATTGCCTATGCCCCCTATCTCTCTGCCCGATTCCATTGAACAAGCCACCAAAGACGGTTACATCCTATGGAGAACCCTTAAGACCAAAGGAGACGACCCGCTGAATAGTGAAGTCACACAGTCGGCGCTTTCTTATATTTCCAAAGAGGATGTCGAAAACGGGAAGGAAAACTTTCTGGATTTCTACATACAGCACTACGAATAACCAATGCTACCATCTTACAAAAGCCCTGTCGGGGAAACCGGAAACGGTTATGCTCCGGCGGGGCTTTCTTTGTTTTTTATTGATTTAATAGGCAAAATCGTCTTATATGCCATTGTAAGTATTGATAAAAATTTCTGAAAATCCCTTAAAGCAAAGATTTTTCGCATATATCTGTTTATCGCTTTATATCTCTGTACAAGTTAGTTTTGTAGAGATAGACACCATATCAGCACTATAAATAAGATTATATATAGGGCATAGGGACGGTGTTATCACACCCACAAAGACAATTTTGGACTACCTTGTTTTACGCCATTATGTTCCGAATTTAAGGTTCGGTAATCGTTGCAATATCAAATGTATTAACAAGCGAGAAAGTCAGTATTTACAACGATTTTTACAATGCAATGCTTTTTAGCGACTCAAAATCAAATACTATTTTTTATTGTTTTTTCTTCCGCCGCTGTAAATTCTCCGTACAGCCGTCGGTATTTTCCCGGCGGCATCCCCATTTTTTCCCGGAACACCTCGGAAAAGTACTTGGAGCTGTGAAAACACAGCCGTTCGCTGACTTCCTCTATCCCCAAACCTTCCGTCACCAGAAGCCGGCAGGCTTCCCGCACGCGCAATTCGGAAAGGTAATGCATCGGCGGCATCCCCATCCCTTCCCGAAAGCTGCGCAGAAGATGGTATTTGGAAACCCCCACCTTCTCTGCCAATTCATCCAGGCCGATTTTCCGGTACAGGCTGTTTTGCAGCACTTCTGCCGCTAAGCGAACCGGGGCGCTGAAACGCGGCGTTTTTCGGCCCTCTTCCCTCTGCAAAAGGCAAAGCAGAGAAAGCAGATAACCGGCCGATTCCATCTGCCTGGAAAGGCTCCCTTCTCCATCCGCCAACGTGCCCAAGAGGGCGGTAAACAAGCGCTGGGCCCTTTCCGGGTCGCGCATATTAAAAAAGAGAGCCGTTGATTCCGTCTTTGAAAACGGCGGCAGGGTAAGCCGCGCGGAGTCCCACAAAAAATGGACCCAGTAAAGCTTCCAGGGATTATCCGGATTGCTCGCATAGGCATGCGCCAACGAAGCCGGTATCACAGCCGCCCGGCCTTCCCGTACCGTTTTTTTCTCCTTAGTCCGCACATACCCCTCCCCTCCGATACAATACAGCAAAATCCATTCCGGCAGCCCATCCCGCTGAACGGAATGACGTACGGTGTCGAAGTAGGCGCCCGCCTTGCCGATGGATAGCCCCAGGCTTTTTAAGATCTCTGCTCCCCCTAAGGGCATGATATACTTCCGGTTCAAAACACATCCCCCTGAATAATCGCAATTTCTCGAACTTTTTCGCAATTCTTACGGTAGCTCCCTCAGCGTTGCATATGGTACAATGAGTACAAAACCAAAACCGGTACGGTTCGCATACCTATGCACCCGTTCATCGGCTTACCTTAAAAACGGTCTTTCCACGCTCGGGAGGCCTCCGTTTTCAGCGAAACTTCCTATGAATACAGCATAACATGAAAATTCAGGTTTGGAAAGGATGACTTTGCATGTTCACCAGCAAAGACAAAGCAATTTTACGGGAATTGGCCCAAAAGCAGCTCGAAGCGGCCCACTCGGAAAAAAATCAGGAACGGATTGCCAAATGGAAGCTGCACAATACTTTCCGGGGAAAGCGCCCCATGGTCCATATAGAGGTGGATACTTTTGAGCAGGAGGTCATCACTCCCCTGCTGCGCTGCGAGGACCCTCTTGCCCGCCGGCTGGAGCACGACCTGTACCATAATTTCATCAATCTGACCGAGTTTGACGACGATAAGGTAGTTCCGGATTATTTTCCCGTGGAATGGCAGACCTATTTCCACCCGTTTGGGTTCGAAATCAGCGAAACCCACGCCACCGATTCCCAAGGAAACAGCGTGGGCTTTCAGTATAACCATGTCATCGAGGATTTGGGGGACGCTTATCCAACGCTGAAGCCATCCAAATTCGGAGTGTTGCGCGAGGAATCCCTTGCTTACCGCCAAGCTGCCGAAGAGGCTTTCGGGGATATCCTCCCCGTGCAGATGGCCATGAAATGCCTGGTCGCGGTTCCCACTCAACAGGTGGTGCACATGATGGGCATGGAAAACATGTTTTACGCTATGTACGACTACCCCGATGAATTCAAAGGGATGATGAACCGCCTGGCAGATGATTACCTCGCCTTTTTTCATATGCTGGAAACCGAAGGCTACCTGCTGCCCACCACCTCTTTCCAGACGCTGTGCCAGGGTTCCCTCTGCTTTACCGACGAGCTGCCCGACAAAACGCCGCTGACCACCCACGACGTGTGGGGATTTATGGATTCGCAGGAAAGCGTGGGGCTTTCTCCAGAAATGTACCATGAGTTTGTCTTCCCCTGCTACCGCCGCATTGCGGAAGCCTACGGCCTGCTTTCCTACGGCTGCTGCGAGCCGGTACATCCCCTCTGAGACGATGTAAAAACCCTGCA
>CAMMKL010000182.1 GCA_946497265.1 uncultured Clostridia bacterium
CAATCCCTTATGAAGCAGATACGTCATGATGCTGTCGCGCGTACCGATTACTTCCGAAATGGTACAGGTACCGTTTTTGATAAGATCCTGGGCGTTGCCCAGCCAAACGTCGGTTCCGTGGGATAGGCCTGATACCTGCAACAAATCGGAAAAAGTCTTGGGCTGAGCGTCGATCAGCATCTGGCGGACAAAGCTGGTTCCGACCTCCGGTAGGGAAAAAGTCCCCGTTTCGGAATCAATGTCTTCCGGCTCGACGCCAAGCGCCTTGGTGGAGGTAAACAGGCTCATAACGTCCGGGTCGCTCATGGAAACGTCCATTACGCTGATGCCGGTGTATTCCTCTAAGTAATGGTAAATCGACGGCACATCATGGCCCAGTTCGTCGAGTTTGCAAATGGTGTCGTGGATAGAATGAAAGTCGAAATGTGTTGTAATATTGTCGGAATTCTGGTCGTTTGCCGGATGCTGTACCGGACAAAAGTCGTAAATTTCCATACCGCGCGGTACGACCACCATGCCGCCCGGATGTTGGCCCGTGGTTCGCTTTACCCCTGTGCAACCGGCTGCAAGCCGGGCTTCTTCCGCACGGTGCAGGGTAATCCCGTGCTCCTCCTGGTATTTTTTCACGTAGCCGATGCCGGTTTTCTCCGCTACCGTTGCGATGGTACCCGCCTTGAACACGTTATCCTTTCCGAACAACGTTTCGGTGTATCGGTGGGCGCCGCTTTGATATTCTCCCGAAAAATTCAAGTCGATATCCGGCGTCTTATCCCCATCAAAGCCCAGAAAAGTCTCAAAGGGGATGTCGTGGCCGTCGCGGTCATAGTCATGTCCGCATTTTGGGCATTTTTTCGGCGGCAGGTCAAACCCTGAGCCCACGCTTCCGTCGGTGAAGAATTCGCTGTTTTTGCAGTTGGGGCAAATATAGTGCGGATACAACGGATTCACCTCCGAGATGCCGGACATGGTAGCGACAAAAGAGGATCCAACCGATCCACGGGAACCAACCAGATACCCGTGGGCTTCGGAATCCGCCACCAGTTTTTGGGCGGTCATATAGAGCACCGAAAAGCCGTGCTTGGTAATGGAGGTCAGTTCCCGATCCAGCCGTTTGTAGACAATGTCGGGCAGGGGATCCCCATACCGCGCTTTTGCCCGCGACCAGGTAATCGAGGTAAGCTGTTCTTCCGCGCCGTCGATAAAGGGCGGAAAAACGCCGGGAGGAATCGGGCGCACGTCCTCAATCAGATCTGCGATCCTGTTGGTGTTTTCCACTACCACTTCATAGGCTTTTTCCTTGCCCAGGTAATCAAATTCTTCCAGCATTTCCGCTGTGGTACGCAAATATAAGGGCGCTTGTTCGCCTGCGTCGTCAAACCCCTGGGCCGCCATCAGGATCTTCCGGTATTCGGCGTCCTGAGGATCCATAAAATGGACATCGCAGGTGGCCACCACCGGAATGTTGAGGGCCTCCCCTAGCTTGACGACTGTCCGATTGAATTCTTTTAACTGCTCTTCGGTATCAACAGTACCGTTTTGCAGCATAAAACGGTTGTTCCCAATGGGCTGGATTTCTAAGTAATCGTAAAAGCGGGCAATTTCACACAGATCATTCCACGCTTTACCGTCGATAATCGCCCGGAATAGTTCGCCCGCCTCGCAGGCGCTCCCCAATAAAAGCCCCTCCCGGTATTTGATCAGTTCGCTCTTAGGAATCCGCGGGCGTTTATAGAAATATTCCAAATGCGACTTGGAAATCAAGCGGTAAAGGTTTTTTAGCCCGGTCTTATTCTTGACAAGGATGATCTGATGATAAGAGCGCAGTTTTTTGGTGTCTCCACCCGCCAGAAGGGTGTTGATTTGGTTTACCCTGGTAACTCCGCTTTCTTCCTTGAGCCGGTTCAGCAGGGCAAGGAAAATGTGGGCGAGAATCGTCGCGTCGTCCGATGCGCGATGATGATGGAACTCCTGAAGTTTCAGGTGTTTTGCCACCGTATCCAGCTTGTGGTTTTTAATGCCGGGGAGCATCGCACGGCACATGGGTACCGTATCAATATAACTATAATCAAACGGCAGCCCATGGTGCGCGGCGGCGGCCTTTATAAACGTAGTGTCAAAAGGGGCGTTGTGGGCAATCAGGACGCTGTCTTTTCCGCAGAAATCCAAAAAAGCACGCACCGCCTCTTCCTCGGAAGGGGCGCCGGATACCATCTGGTCGGTTATACCGGTAAGCTCGGTAATCTTCGGTGGTATGGGCTTTTCCGGATTTACAAACGTGCAGAAAGTGTTCCGGATTTCCCCGTTCACAATGCGCACGGCTCCAATTTCCGTTATGCGTTCGGTGGCCGCGCTCAAGCCGGTGGTTTCCAGGTCAAACGAAATGTATTCCCCGTTTACCGGCATCTCGGACTCCCCGGTAACCACAGGTATCATGTCGTTGACAAAATAGGACTCAACGCCATACAAAATCTTAAAATCGCCGCCGTTTTTCCGGATGGCTTCTACGGCGTTCATCGCGTCGGGATAGGCCTGCGCCACGCCATGGTCGGTAATGGCTATGGCCTTATGTCCCCATTTGTAAGCCCGGTTAATCAAATCAGCGGGGGCGGTCACTGCGTCCATGGCCGACATATTGGTATGCAGATGCAGCTCCACACGCTTTACCTTGGCGTCGTCCACAACCTTAACTTTCTCCACCATGGCGATGCTGCGCGGGCGCAGGACGATCTCCCGGTCGTATTTGTCGTAATTGACCTCGCCGCGCACCAAAATAGAAGAGCCCTTTTGGATGGTATCCAGTTGTTTACATTGTTCTTTGAGTTCAATGATCTTGAGCGTCATAGAACCGGTATAATCTGTGATGTTAATGGAATAGATCTTTCGCTGTCCGTCCCGGGTTTCCCGGTCTTCCAGCGAAAAGACATCCCCCCAGATGGTGACGCTGCCGGAATCGGGCGCTACCCGGCTGATTGGTATAGGAGCGGCCTTTCCCGGTTTGCCATAGATCGGCCGCGCCGAGGATAAGATTACTTTAGGCGTCAGGTATTCGCCCTTTCGTATATTGATTACCTGCGTATCCTTTTTCCTCGGCTGAGAAATTTTGGATTCATATGCTTCCACCTCTTCTACAACCGCTTCCCGCCGAGTCTTTTCTTCCCGCATCTTTTGGCGTTCAATATACACCTTGTCCTGTTCGTCGATGGAGGTCACCCCATCGTAAACGATTTCAATGGAACGCCCGAATTCCTGAAAAATTAGCTTTTGTAATTCTTTGTCAAAGCGTTGTTTATCCAAAAGTTCTTTTCCGCCGTGTTTCAGGTAGATTGTTAAGCGCTCCCCTTCCAGCACAGCGGTGGAATCCTTGGCAGTGCCGTTTAAACTGGCCAGTTTGCGCCCCAATTCCTGCACCAATTGCGGATAATAGCCTTCATGGAAGCTTTCCGACGGAAACAGCGGATGGATATTGACCATCTGCAAATCAAGCGGCGATTTTGCAAGGCGTTTTTCTGCATCAAAAAGGAGGCGGCGTTCCACCAATTTTGGGAACGCCACTTCCATCTCCATCCTTCTATGTTTTGCATCGATATGTAACGAACGCACTTCACCATGGCCAACCGTTCGTAAAATGCGGTCGTCGCCTACATATCGTTGGAAGAGTTCGCCAAAGCTTTTCAAGCCGTTGTTCATCCTTTACATGTTTTCAATTTCATTCATCAGTTCGTCGATCAGCCGGTCTTCCGGTACTTTCCGTACGATTTCCCCTTTTTTAAAGAGCAGGCCTACGCCGTCGCCGCCCGCGATTCCAATGTCGGCTTCCCGGGCTTCCCCCGGGCCGTTGACTGCGCAGCCCATTATTGCCACTTTAAGGTTTTTCTTGCAGTGGGCAAGCCGGCGCTCCGCTTCGTCTGCAAGGCGAATCAAATCAATTCTGGTGCGTCCGCAGGTAGGGCAAGAGACAAATTGGATGCCGTCTTGATGCAGATCGAGCGCCCTCAGCAGATCATATGCAGCAGATACTTCCCGCACAGGGTCGGCTGTCAACGAAACGCGGATGGTATCCCCAATACCTCGTAGTAGCAAAGCGCCGATTCCAGCGGAGGATTTGATAACCCCCATCCGTTCAGTGCCGGCCTCCGTTACCCCCAGATGCAAGGGGAAATCGCACGCCTCGGCAGTCAGCTCATACGCCCGAACCATCGTCGGCACATGAGAGGATTTCATCGAAAGGATAATATCCTCAAAATCAAACTTTAACAGCAACGAGGCATGATAGAGGGCGCTGTCCCGCAAGGCTTCCGGCGTGGGACGGCCGTATTTTGCCAAAATTTCTTTTTCCAGGGAACCGGCGTTCACACCGATGCGAATCGGGATATTCCGGCTGCGGCAAGCGTCGGCGACCGCCTTTACACGGCTGTCGTCTCCAATATTACCTGGGTTAATCCGGATTTTATCCACTCCCGCCGCCGCTGCTTCCAACGCAAGCCGGTAATCAAAGTGAATATCCGCCACAACCGGTACGTCAACCGACTCTTTCAGCGCTGCAATCAATTTAACCGACTCCATATCAGGAATGGCGGCGCGAATGAGCTGACAGCCGGCCTCCTGCAACGCGAGCGCCTGCCGCACGTTCCCCGCAACATCGTGCGCCGGCTTATTCAGCATGGATTGCACGCTTACCGGCGCGCCGCCGCCGATTTCTACATTACCCGC
>CAMMKL010000183.1 GCA_946497265.1 uncultured Clostridia bacterium
ATTGCGGCGGCATCATGGAGCCCGTCGCTGTTTGGGTGCGGAAAAACGGAGAATGGGCTATTATCCACCGCTGTAAACGCTGCGGCGTACTCCGTTCTAACCGTGTAGCCGCCGATGACAATCCGATGAAGCTCATGTCCATTGCCATGAAGCCCTTATGCCTGCCGCCTTTCCCACTGGATCGCATCCGGGAAATGACCGCGCTAATGGGCGGAGACGGCAACCTATATCCTTTTCAGATTAATAAATGATCCGGCCTTTATCGTGCTTTTGACCGCGATTTCGGTATAAAATACAAAACCGGCAGACGTTTTTGGTCTGTCGGTTTTGTTTTGTGCCTTGTGCTGTTTTGATTTATACAAAAACGGCGAAACAATCATCTGTGCGTAGGTACCGCCCCGTAGGGCGGGCCGGAAATCAGCCATAGAAATTTCGGGAACAACTGCATCCGTTGTTTAAAAAAGCGGTATTGCCGTTTCCAACAAATCCGTTTCCGGTGACATCCCCCGGATAAAAGCTGTATCTTACGGTTACCGGCATATATTCCGTAACCGTTCCCCAGATCTGTCCTCTGCTGATTCCGTTGCAGGAACCACTATTGCCGCAACAATTGCAACTCATAATCAAATTTCTCCTTTACACAAAGCATCCAGCGGGTTTGTCCCGCAGTACAATCTATGCAGAAGCAGCACAATGGGTGAATTTGATCTACTGATAATTACTTCGGCCAAGCACTTGACAATCGCTTGGTAACTGATATAATTTAATTGGAGAATTAGTCAATATTCTTCACCTTTAAACCGTCTACGGGTACCAGCCGCAGACGGTTTCTTATTATGGAAAAAATACGCCATTCTTGTTATAAGGCCGGCAACGATTTCGCCTAGGAAAGGCTTCTATGTATGTTGGGGGCAACCGCAACCCTCTTCTTCCTGTTGCAATTTTCCAACCGCGATACTTAATCCTTTTGAATCCAAAATATACTGTAAAATACGTTCCAAGCTGTATAAGATGTCCATCTGAAAAACGCTTTCATCAAATTCCATCTGAAATTCCGCCTCGATATCCAGCAACAAGGTAACAAAGCTCAGAGAATCCACGCCGTATTCCACCAGTTCCTGCTGAAAATCAATCGTCTCATACGTCACTGAGTTGAGGTAGGGCTCAACCGTATGAAAAAGGCGTTCCCTAAAATCGGTAGGGACAGACTGTGCATTTTGAATCCTATTCGCCTCCCGCCCCTTCCTGTCTTGGTAAATTCTTTGCCGGTCTATCTTGCCGTTTGTGTTTAACGGCAGCTTGTCCCAGATCTCATAAACCGCAGGAACCATATAATCAGGCAGCCGATCCAGCAGATAGTGTTTATAATCGGCAACCGTGCATCCTTTTTTCGCTTCTGCAGGACAAAGTTCCAATTCCGCCTCCAAATACGGCTGCCCCGTAGGGTCTTCCAGCGCTATCACCGCGCAACGGGATATATGCGGATGCGCTGCCAACACCGCTTCCACCTCTTCTGGCTGTACGAGCATTCCCCGGATTTTTATCTGGGAGTCCACCCGGCCGATCAGCTCAAATTCACCGTTTTCCAACCGCTTCGCCAAATCCCCGCTGCGATACCATAGCCCTCTTTCTTCGGAAGAATCCCGCACAAACCGTTGTGCTGTCAACTCGGAGTTCAAGTACCCCAAAGGCTCAAACGGCGGTTTTATGCACAATTCCCCCTCCATGAGCTTCTCGTCCGGCCCTTCCGCCCCCCAAATGCACGCCTCTGTCCCATCAATGGGATAGCCGACCGGTACGCGGCCGCGTTCCTCGTCCTGTGGGATAACGTTGTGGCAAAACTTTGCCAGGGTTGTTTCGGTTGGGCCGTATAGGTTCGTCAGGGCGATCTTTCCCTCCATCCGCTCATAAAACAGGGAAACATCGCGGCCGTACAGCATTTCACCGGCCAAAACCAGCCGTTGCAAGTCGGGAAGCGGCTGTTGTTTGTTCACAGCCGTTAGCAGCAGCCGAAATAAGGACGGCACCATATGCGCTAACGTAACCTTTTCATCGCGGAGCCATTTCAGCAAGGCGCGCGGGTTGGAAACTCTTTCCGGCTGCGGGATGGCAACCCTCCCTCCCACGCACAGAGGCACTAAAATATCCCGCAAAAAAGGGTCAAAACTGGGCGGGGTAAGCTGGCTCACCACAAAATCCGAGGTAACGCCAAAGGAACGTATTTCCCAGGAAATAAAATGTGCCAGGCCGTCCGTCCTGCCAAGGATCCCCTTGGGGGTTCCGGTGGATCCGGAGGAAAAATAAACATAACCAACGCGCGGGTCGTATTCCTTGTTGTAAACCGTTCCATTTATTTGGGGGCAACGGGTAAGCGTCATACCCTGTGGAGTGGACGCGATGCAGACGATATCCAATGAAAGGTTTTTCTTTTTTCTTATCGACTGCAAAAAGGCCACCTGATCCGGATCTGTAAAAACCAAATTCGTCCCTAGTTCCTCCAGGATTTTTACAAGCCGCTGTTCCGGCGTTCCAAGATGAGCCGGGCAAAAAACCGCCTTGCCCTTTAAACAGCTAAGGACGGATGCGATAAGCGCAGGCCCTTGAGACATAAAAAGCAAGACGCTTTTGTGTGCGCGGTTCTGTTCCCGCAGGAACGTTTCCAGTTCCCGCACATCTTTTTCCAGCCTTTGATATGAAATTTCTCCATCCGGAAAAGAAATGGCTGTACGCAAAGCATAGCGGCACATTGCCGCCTGAATAACCGCTGCCAGATCCATTTGGTGCTCCGGCGCCGGTTGCGCGCTGTTTTTTCCCGTCATAGTCCATCACGCCTTCCAAAAAGTTTCTTTTCGCATTCACAAGTCCTTTAAACGCTTTAATTCATTGCGGATTTTTCGTTCCGCCCAGATTTTTTGCCCTTGGTTTTCATAACCTCGGAACGCATATTCGATTATCATCACCAAATACAGATAAAGGTTGTAAAGCGTCCTCCTTGCCGCCGCATGGGGCGACCGGGCCGGACTTTGGCCATAACCCTGAAGAAACGCGGCATTGTCATATTGGCCGGAAAAATAATACTCCATCAGAGGGTCTCCCCAAAGCGCCCGTTCCAGATCCAGAATACCGGAAATCCTTCCATCCCTGATCAATACGTTTCCATCCCATAAATCCCAGTGCACCAGACAGGGCTGCGTAACCTCCCTGAGGCAATCGCCGTATGCTTCAAAAACGGCGCGCAGGTCACGGTAAGACAAAGGCAAGGCAACCAAGTGTTCCTCCCCGTCCCGCAATAGGTCGTCTACCAAAAGGAGAAACGCCTCCTGCCAGCTTTCTTTCTGTTTTTCCGGTTGGGCCAGATAGCCAAACTTTCGGCCGGTGATCCGGTTGATCCGGCTGTTATATTTTCCTAACGAAGTTTCCAATTTCCAGGTTTCTTCCTTAGTCAGGCCGTTTTTTTTTCGATCGAAGCGTTCGCCTTCCAGAAATTCCATAAAGAAATAATCCGCATCGCAAAGCGTGTGGGTGAAATCTTCATAATAAACAAACGGGACCGGCACTTCCGTGTATTTTCGGACAAGCCGCATGGCCGCTACCTCCGCGCGCATAATCCCTTTTTCATATCGCATCACAGGCGTTTGAGGGGACGGGGCTATCTTGAGCACCGCTTTCCTCCCGTTTTGGAACGTGACCTGATAAGCGGCATTAAACAATCCCTGCTCCATTTCCGCTATCCCCCAGATCCCCTCATCCGGAAAAGCCCGTTGCGCCATTTTTTGTATGGCTAATTCACTTTGTCTGTTTTTGGTAACGCTAAGCATCTTAAACCGCCTTTTTACTGTAATAGGAACCCTCCTTGGGGTTTAATAAAATGCCGGAATCCAGCAATTTGCACATTAGATTCCGAAAATAGCTTTCCTGATTGCAGGCCATATCCGGCAATTGCAAGAGCAAACGCTGTACGTTCTCCGGTTGATTTTTCATTCCAAAACGCAACAATTGTACAGCAAAGGTATCCCATTTTTTCCGCAGGCGTTCTCCTTCCAGCAGAAAGCCCGAATACCCCGGTATCCCGGAACCATCGATCTTTTTCAAAATTTGGACAAGGGCGGACAGAAACGCCTCGTACGTACTAACGCGCAAGGTAAAATAGATTTCATAGCTTTTATCCCGAAGGCTCTTCGCATCTTGTAAGAATGCAGAAAGGCTATTGAGATAGGCAAGCAGGCCCTGTTCCCCTGTGACTGTCCCGCCGACGGCTTTTCCTTCCAGAAACCCAGAAAGACTTCGGCATAGAAGGGCGGAGAAATCAATTGGTTCCCTGGAAAACACCTCGATCCAGAAGTATTCCAGGATACCGGGTTGTAATTTGGAAAAAGCGGATGCTCCGGAATAATGCGATACGTTGCGGATTTTATCCAGAATATAATTGTCCCACATGTAAACTTCGTCTCTTTCCAGATCCAGCCCATATAGGACTGATACATGCCTCCCTGAGGCGCCGGAAGAAACCAAAGTCTTACTATAAGTCGCGTCTTTGGCCCGCATTACAAGGGAAACGGGCAAATCCCGGCGTATGATCGAATACAACTCTTTTCCAATCGAGGGGCCGGGAGTTCCCCGCCGTATTATCAGATGGTCCGGCAATAGATGGTTTTCCAGATGTTCTATGATATCCAGAAAACCATATTTTTGCAGG
>CAMMKL010000184.1 GCA_946497265.1 uncultured Clostridia bacterium
TTTCCCAGGCTGAAGAGAAGAAAGCGGTTGCCGCCGGTTACTGGCATACCTTCCGCTTTGACCCGCGTCTGGCCGACGCCGGTAAGAATCCCTTCCAGCTTGACAGCAAGGCCCCCACAGCCAGCTATCGCGACTTCATCATGAACGAGGTCCGTTACAACTCCCTGACCCGCGCTTTCCCGGAGCGCGCTGAAGTGCTCTTCGACAAGGCGGAGAAACAGGCGGTTGAGAAGTATGACCATTTGGTGAAGCTTTCCAAGCTGTATGAATAATCGCTGCGGTTTTTTAAAAATCGTATGAGATAACAGTGCGCTCCCCATGCAAGTTTTATCCTGCATGGGGAGCGTTTTTATCTTGTAGAAGAATTTAGTATGAAAGAAATAGTGCACAAAAGGGAGTTTAAAATTTTCGCTCACCTTTTGAAAAAGGCGGTAAATTCCAAGGCAGCGGCCTTTGGCCGCTCCCCACAGAAAGCGGAATTCCAGAGACTAACTAAGGCTTAGGAGGGGAGACAAAATATTTTGTCGTGGGGTACCTCAGCGAGGGGTTCCTCTTCGTCAACCGGTTGATGCATTTATTAAGGGGGAATTCCCAATTTTGACAGCCAAAATGCGCAGCTGGAAAACTCTGCTGCGCATTTCTTTTATTGTTTATAAGTTGATGTTCGGGAAAAATATGAAAAAGTGTCTTATTTGACAAGCCCCATGAACCATTCGACGGTGGCGGGGTCATAGTGGGAGAAAAAGCAGCTATCCTCCCGGTCGAGTGCAGAAATCTGTTTCATTTCTTCATCGGACAGGGTGAAGTCGAATACTTGGAAGTTTTCTTCCATGCGCTCTTTGTGAACGGACTTGGGGATCACCACCACGCCGTTTTGGATCAGGAAGCGCAGCGCGGTCTGGGCCACGCTTTTTTCATGGGCTTTTCCAATTTCCCGCAGCGTTTTATTTTGGAACATGCCGTTTCGCCCCTCTGCAAAAGGTCCCCATGACTCAATCTGCGCGCCATATTTTTTCAGGATTTCATGAGCCTTTTTTTGCTGTTGGAATACATGGGTTTCCACTTGGTTTACTGTGGGCTTGATCTCGCAAAAGGTTGCAAGGTCAATGAAACGGTCGGGATAAAAATTGCTTACCCCAATGGCGCGCACTTTTCCCGCCTTGTAGGCCTCTTCCATTGCGCGGTAGGTGCCGTAGTAATCGCTAAAAGGCTGGTGGATCAAAAGCAGGTCAATATAATCGCTCTTTAATTTTGACAGGGATTCCTCAATGGATGCTTTTGCCTTTTCATAGCCGGCGTTTGTGATCCAGATTTTTGTTGTTATAAAAAGCTCTTCGCGGGGAATTCCGGATTTTGCTATCGCCCGGCCCACGCATTCTTCGTTGTTATAGGCTTGTGCGGTATCGATGGAGCGGTAGCCTACTGAAAACGCGTCCGAAACGCAGCGCTCACATTCCGCCGGATCGACCTGATAAACGCCATAGCCAAGCATCGGCATTTTGACGCCGTTGTTTAGTGTTACATATTCCATGTGCCTTTTCCTCCAATCATTTGATACTTTGCGCCCATAGGATGATTTCTTCTTCCAGTGTGCACAGTTTGTCTTCGTTAAAACGGATTGGTTAAGCCGGGATACATCTTCGCGCCCGAGCAGGCTTTTTCAAAGTCTGCAAATGTATGGCCGATCCATCCCCCATTTGTTGCGAAAGGAGAATTTCCTTGCCGGATAAACCATTTTCCTGAAGGAAAGTCCTCATAGCCGGGGCATACGTGTACCACCAGACCTGGCTCCCCAACAAAATCCGGTCATAGGTACTAAGATCGACGGAAAGAGGTTTGTTTTTCGGTAGGCCGCTTTCGACTTCGCGTTTTCTTAGATCGGCAACCGCGTTGTAATCACCCGGAGTAGGGGATCGTGGTTTGCATTTCCGCAAGCTCCGCGCGCCGTCTCCTTACTCTCCATAGACTTCCTTAGCCATACGGAACGCCGCCCAAGCCTTTGGCCAACCCGCGTAAAATGCCGCATGGGTGAGTGCTTCCGCCATTTCTTCTTTGGTTATGCCGTTTTCCTTAGCCTTTTGGATATGGAATTGTAAGGAGCTGTCCAGAACTCCGCTGGACAGCAGAGCTATTACGGTAACAAGGCTTCTGTCTCTTAGCGACAGTTTGTCTTCCCTGGACCAAACTCCTCCGAAGAGTACGTCGTCATTGAGTTCTGCAAATTTGGGGGCGAAAGCGCCCAAGGCATCCCGGCCCGCTGTCACTGTTTCCATGTATAAAATCCCCTTTCTATCTCAATTGGTTATAATCGTTTTCGCTGACGGCTTCCAGCCATTCGTTGGAGGCCCCTTCCGCCGGTACTTCGACCGCTAAGTGGGCGAACCAGCTATCCGGCGCCGCTCCATGCCAGTGCTTGACTTCCGGCGGGATGTTGACGACATCCCCCGGGTGCAGCTCTTGCGCGTGTTTGCCCCACTCCTGATAGTATCCGCGTCCGGCGGTGACCAGAAGGATTTGGCCGCCTTTGTGGTGGATGTGCCAGTTGTTCCGGCATCCGGGTTCAAAGGTCACATTGCCGATGGCGACCCCTTCCGTGGTCAAGCGGTTCAAATAGCTTTGCCCAACAAAATATGGGGCAAACGTTTCGTTTTTTTCCCCCATAGGGAAGATGCTTATCTCCTTTGCGCACATAGCAGATCCTCCTTTTATGCTTTTACATTAATACAACGTGGCCATAGGCCTGCGTTTATCTTCCTGCAATAACCATTCCTTACTTTTTTGATAGGTGATGTGCGGTAGATGAGAGCACGTTTTTTCGCCCTTCTTTGTTAAAAAATAAGATTGTTTTTCATTGGCAAAGCAAAACGCAAATCTGCATGAACCCATTGTGCGAGGGGCTTTTTGGCATCGTACACTTTGGCGCCCTGTATGGCAAGCCCCGGTTTTACTTTTGCATGCGGACAGAGCAGGCGAATATCCCGAAGGCTGTTTCCCAATCCGCTTCCTTCATGGGTACAAAAGGGGCGTATGGTTTTTCCGGTAAAATCAAGTTTTTCTAAAAAAGCAAATACAGCCATTGGCATGTTGCCCCAATAGTTAGGGTAGCCAAGATAAATGGGATCGTATGGTTGTAGGGTTTGGGGGTATCCCTTGAGTTCCGGCCGTGCGTCACGCCTTTGATCTTGTTTTGCTTGTTCGATGCATTCGGAATAATCCAAAGAATAGGGAACAAGAGGATCTATTTTAAATAGATCCACACCCGTCAGTTCTTGGAGCAGCATAGCGGCTGCTTCGGTATTCCCTACTTTGATATTTTTGATTTTCCCACAGATATCATTATTGCTTGCACGTGAAAAATAGGCGATAAGGGGTGCCTTGTTTTCATCTTCTTTCCCATTTTGGATTGCCTATAGTATAACATCCTATTATTTGACGTGGAATCTCCAATATGTTAAAATGGTATAAACAAAAAGTTTATACCAGCAGAATAGAGTGGTGTTATGTATAATAGACAACTGGATGTTTTTCTTTGCGTAGCGGATTGCGGCAGCTTTGCAAAGGCAGCGGATAAGCTTTATATCTCTACGACTGCCATCATGAAACAAATGAATAGGTTGGAAAAACATTTGGGCATGCGGCTTTTGGTGCGTACGCATCACGGAGTGTGGTTGACACAGGCCGGAGAATCCATATACAGGGATGCAAAGCGCATCATTCTATATTCCGAGCAGGCGGTGGAGAGGGCCAGAAGGATGCAGGAGGCGGCCTCCACTACCATTCGGGTGGGAACTTCTATGCTGAACCCGTGCAAAGTGTTTATGGATTTGTGGAACCAGGTAAACAACCGCTTTCCGGAGTTTAAACTTTCGATCATTCCGTTTGAAGATAATCACGAGGAAATCCTATCGGTGATCGATTCTATTGGAAAAAGGTTTGATTTTTTGGTGGGCGTTTGCGATTCGGCACAGTGGCTGAGCCGATGCAGATTCTATCCGTTGGGAGAGTACCGCCGGTGCTGCGCTGTGCCGATGAAGCACAGATTAGCCTCAAAGAAAATACTAAAGATTACCGATTTATATGGGGAGACGTTAATAATGGTCAAGCGGGGCGATTCGCCCATTAATGACCATATACGGGATGAAATTGAACGGAATCATCCGCAAATCCAAATCGAAGACGCGCCTAATTTTTATGACATTCGTGTTTTTAACTATTGCGAACAGGCAAACTGCCTGCTTTCCACCATTGAATGCTGGAAGGATATCCACCCTTCCTTGGTTACCATTCCGGTGGATTGGGATTCCACCATACCTTACGGTTTGCTGTACCCCGCCAACCCTTCGGATGCAATCAAACGATTTCTTAGAGCGGTACAGGATATCAGGGAAGAAATGGGGAACACATAGGTTTAGAAAATCGATTCCAGCTATTATTATGAAACGAAAAGGTGCTGTTCTTCTGGAAGGCTTTTTTAAGAGGGGTCGTTTATAAAAGGAACTCAAAAGCGTATGGCTGGCCATTCGTTTAGGATATTTTTTCAATCCGCCGCAGCAAGGTTCGGCTAGATTCGGTATCTCCAATATATACAAACAGCCGGGGAAGCGCGGCTTTAAATTGCGCTTCCCCGGCTGGTTACTTATTTATGAGGGACAACTGTGAATGTTAAGACATG
>CAMMKL010000185.1 GCA_946497265.1 uncultured Clostridia bacterium
AATTGGAACGCGCATTCCGCGCCGGAGGGATTTCACAGCCGTCGCCGCATTCATCCGGACAAACAGACGTACTTACTGAAACCCCCTTGGATATAGCCGCGAAGGTTATCAAGCCTATTGAACAATCTTCTCAGAGTTCTTTTACTACGGCAGACTCTAACACGGAAGTAATGCCCCTCCCCTCCCCAGCTGTTTCGAATGTTTCTAATATAGATCAAGATACCATTCAAAAAAATGCGCAGCCTATGGCAAGTTGGCCGGAAGTCTTACAAATATTGAAAGGATATTCCCAAGTCATTGCATCCGCCTTTCATGGTTCCTCTGCTTATATCAGCGGGGATTTTGTGTTAATAGACGCGCCGAACTCCATGGCGTTTGAACTGCTGCGAAAATCCACTCAACGCGATAAAATGCGCGTAGCGATCAAAGAGGTTACGGGTAGAGTCTATAAGCTCGGCCCGTATAAATCTTCCGCACCCACAAATAAAGGGCTGGATCCGTTGGATGAATTGGCGGAAAGGGCCCGGGATGCGGGAATAGAAGTAACAAAAAAGTAGGAGGTCTTTGATATGAAAGCAAGATTACCACAGGGATATGGGTCCGGCGGGGCAAACAGCATCCAACAATTGGCCCGTCAGGCCCAGAAAATGCAGGATGATATTGACGCCGCAAACGAACAGTTAGAGGCAAAAGAATACACTGCTACTTCCGGCGGAGAAGCCGTTACCGTAGTTGTCACTGGTAAAATGGAACTCAAATCCATCGATATTAAGCCCGAAGTTGTGGATCCGGACGACATTGAAATGCTCTCCGACCTGATTATGGCAGCGGCGAATGAAGCCCTACGCACCGCTACCCAGGAAAGAAGCGAAACGATGGAAAAAATCTCCGGCGGCCTGAACGTTCCCGGCCTGTTCTAACGATGTCCGGTTATCATGTTGCCCCGCTCTCCCGTTTGGTAGAGCAATTTGAACGTTTACCAGGCATTGGCAGGAAGTCTGCACAGCGGCTAGCCTATTATGTGCTCAAGCTTCCAGAAAAAGAAGCCGAAGGGTTTGCACAGGCGATTCTTGACGCCCATCAAAAAATACATTATTGTAAAATCTGCTGTAACCTGACCGATCAGGAGCTTTGCCCTGTTTGCCGCAATGAAAGCCGGGACAAATCCATTATTTGTGTAGTGGAAGATCCACGGGACGTCATGGCGTTGGAACGCACCCATGAGTTTAATGCAAGCTATCACGTTTTGCACGGGGCGATTTCGCCGCTAGGGGGGATCGGCCCAGACCAGCTCTGCATTAAAGAGCTGTTGGACCGCGTACACGCCGGAGGCGTTCAGGAAGTTATTATGGCTACAAACCCTACCGTAGAGGGTGAAGCGACTGCTATGTATATATCCCGCCTTTTAAAGCCGTTGGGGATACGAGTCACCCGTCTAGCCTATGGTATCCCAGTGGGCGGGGATCTGGAATATGCAGATGAAGTTACCTTAACCCGTGCACTGGAAGGCCGCAATGAAATGTAAATAGAACCGGTTCGCCGTTTCGATCAATTACACCCTATTGCTTGGCAGTATGATACTGTATGGCAAATAGGGTGTTTTGTTATAAAAAAACCCGGACAAAACGAATATGATAGGACCAATATTGCAGTCTGGCGCCCTTTTCCATTAGAAAAACAGAGAACGGCTTATTTCTGACTGTGCAAGGGAAACAAAATCATCATCTGTAATAATAAAGTGATCAATCAGCCTTACGCCAACCAACGCCAATGCTTCTTTGACCATCTGGGTGGTCACCAAGTCATCTTTAGAAGGAAGAGCCACCCCGCTGGGATGATTGTGGGCAAGTACCGCCAAACTGGCATTGTATTGCAGCGCAAGGGCTACCAGCTTTCGAATGTATATATTGACGGAATTTACGGTTCCTTCGGTCACAATCCCGCAAAATAGTTGCTTTCGTTTACTGTCCATTAGCAACAGTGCAACCGCTTCGTCCACTTTCCCCATAAAATTGCCAAACAAAACCCGGCCGATTACATCGTCAGACATAATCTTGTTCTGATAGTTGTCTTTATCTTTCAAATAGGACCGGCAAGCCTGGGGGATCATCTTGAGTAGAATCGCCGAATGTTCCCCCATCCCTTTGACCTGCTCAATGGATCGCAGCGGTGCGTCCATAACAGCGCTTAGCGACCCGAACGCCTCCAACAGCCGATGGGCGGTTTCGTTGGTGTCACCTTGAGGGACTGCATAAAAAAGAAGGAATTCCAGGATTTCATGCTCCTCAAACCCCTCAAATCCATGCAATTTAAAACGTTCTTTCATTCGAATACGATGACCGGCGTGAGGGTTCTTTTCTTTCTTTTTCTTCGCTTTTTCCATAAGGGAATCCCAGCTTTCCATAAAGATGAACAACGCAAGCGTATGCGCCGATAAAACAGCTCCAGAAAAAATGCTGTCCAGGGCACTGTTTTCATGTTATAATAGCACCCGGAGTTGATTAATATATGAAAACGGTTATGATAGGTAAAAACGACGCTGGACAACGGCTTGATAAGTTTTTGACAAAATCTTTCCCAAAGCTGCCGCAATCCCTTCTCTACAAATTTATCCGAACCAAGCACATCAAATGTAACGGCAAACGATGTGAGATTTCCAAACGATTAGCCGAGGGGGATCGGCTGGATTTATATATTAAGGATGAATTTTTTGAGATTGTCCCACAAAAATATGATTTCCTGAAGGCGCCCAACCAATTGGATCTTATATATGAAGACAAAAATATATTGCTCCTGAATAAAAAGCCCGGACTGATTGTACATCCTGACGAAAACTATCATTTTGATTCCTTGATCGCGAGGATTCAGCACTATTTATATGATAAAGGGGAGTATGATCCTCAAAAGGAAAATTCGTTTGCGCCCGCACTTGTCAACCGGATTGACCGTAACACTGCTGGAATTGTCATAGCGGCAAAAAACGCAGAGTCTTTGCGGATACTGAATCAAAAAATGCGCAGCCGGGAATTGGAAAAATATTATCTTTGCATTGTCCATGGGCGTCTTAAAAAAAAGGAAGATACTTTGAGCGGCTATTTAGAAAAAAATGAAAAGCAAAACCGCGTTTATATTCAAAAAAACCCTAACGCCAATACCCGTACCATCAAAACCTATTATCGGGTTTTGGAAGAGCGTGGGAACTATAGTTTATTGGAGGTACAGCTCCTTACCGGGCGCACACATCAGATCCGGGCACATTTCGCGTCTATTGGGCACCCGTTGGTTGGAGACGGAAAATATGGCACGAATGCTTTGAACAAAGCAACAGGATATAGATGGCAAGCTTTATGTTCTTATAAATTGATATTTCATTTTACCACAAATGCCGGTATTTTAGAATACCTAAATCACCAAGAATTTCAGGTTCCTTCCGTGTGGTTTGTGGATGATTTTCATACCTGGAAAGAATAAAAGGATCACCGGCGTAATTTTCCCTGCTATAAGTAGGCTTTGTTACACGGACAATTATTTGACGGCCTTACTCCGAATTTAAAACGGAGTAAGGCCGTTGCCTTTGAAGTCACTTTTCCTCTTTTTAATATTTTTAATACATACGTAAGTTTTTTGATTTTCAAAAAAACTCGCGTTTACACCGGCCTAACTTTGTGATGATGGGTTTGCTTTTTTCCAAACATTTTGATCAACGGGAAGGAATCAAAATGTTAATCATTGAGACGAACTCAAATTGCCTATGTACTGCCACGATAGTTCTATATAGCAAGGAAGCTATGTAATAATGCAAAAAGGCGGTACAGCCAATGACTGAACCGCCTCACTTCTATCTATACTTTACATGAGCTTTGCCCGAACAGCATCTGTTTTTTATAAGAATACAATTTCTTACCAGCCTTTCTTATTCTGTCGTGCGAGCAATCTGCAAACAGCAGATATCCGGGATGGAACCGGTTCTTACAGACATCAGCCCATATGATTAGCTCTTGCATTACTTCTCCCCTTTCCGGATCATCCATGCCGAAACCCGATCTGTTATTGACCAGATGGCACAGATCAGAAGCATCAGAATTCCACCCGGCAGGGCGAGCAGCCCGGCCGCGCCAAGGCCTAGCCAAGTCACAAAGCGGCCCGCTCCCCTCCATAATGTTCCTGCAAAGCTTTTCTTACTTCCAGACCGGAATGCGCAGACAAGATTTGTTTTGTCTTTACACAATTCCCCATACATACTATCCCTCCTTTCCACCGTACTTGGTGCCATTTTTGTTTATAAAGCATTGTACCGAGATTCCCACCGCTCGGAAGCTGTGAACCGGGTTTAAACTCCTTTGTAACCCCATTCAGAATTTGATAACCAGGCGGTCCAACAAAAATCACCTGCCCCAAAATACCATCGTGTCTTAAACAGGTTGTTTCAATCTGCTTCCCCCTTAGCTCCGCTGACAATGGAATAATAGGCCTTAGAAGTTACCCGGTAAATGAAGACGTAAAATAAGGCGAATACCAAATAGCAGCAAACGGTCACCAAAATCAGAAGGGTTTGATTCGTCAGGCCAAATAGGGTAAGAAGCCTGTAAATCAGCGGGAACGCGAACGCAAGGTGAAGCCCCGCCGCCAAAAGGGGCAAGAAAAAGACCGTAAGAACCTGAGAATTGATG
>CAMMKL010000186.1 GCA_946497265.1 uncultured Clostridia bacterium
CCCTGATTCCCCAGTTCAAATCTGGGTGGCACCTCCAAGAAAAACCGAGTGTCTTTCGACATTCGGTTTTTTGCATTTAAAAGTAGTCTTCATGGAAATCCATATTATATTGCAAATAGGCTTGAACTTACCCGTGTGTTCCCAATTAGAAGGAATCCTTAACGTGGGAGAAACCATTTCCTTTTATCTGGGCGTCAACGCAAGCCCCACATTGGGCGATGAGACAAGGGGGATAAGCAGTTGCCGTTGAAGAAACAAAAATCCGATTTTCGCAGCTTAGTTTGTCTGCAATTCTAAATGATGCGTTTTAGATCGGACGCTGGCTTTAGCTGTTGCAAAAACATCCTGTGTATGCGATAATATGAATATAAAATTCGCACTGGCAAAATCGTATTATGGGTAAAGAGGTGTATAAAATGTTAGAATTAAAACTAAAAGTAATCAATAAAAAGGGCGATACCCTCCAGGTAAGTGATTGGGGTTCACGGGTTAGCTTGGTGCATACCTGTGAATACCATGAAGGGGATTTTATCGTTTTGGAATCCAATCAACAGAATGTGTTTGTTGTGGTAAGCTTTGAGGATTCTATGGGGGAAACACTGATCTATCTGCAAAAACCATCGGTTTCTTTTTATATCCCCTTTGGCGAGGGGCGTATCTGCTATTCACCAAAATCCTTTACTGGGGACAAACACCTGATTACGGCCCGAATGGCTACGGAGGAGGAAGTGGGCCGTTATCGTAACTTAGCTTTAAACCCATATGACCAGCATGGGGATATCGGTTATTATCCTCACTCCACTGCTAACGTGGAAACGCGTGGAGAGTCGGTATTCGCCTCCCGCAATGCGGTGGACGGCATCTTTGAAAATTCTTCCCACGGTTCCTATCCGTACCAGTCCTGGGGAATCAATCGACGCCCGGATGCCGAAATCAAGTTGGATTTCGGCCGCACCGTATCGGTGGATAAAATTGCGTTGACTTTACGCGCGGATTTCCCGCACGACAGCTATTGGACGCAGGTAACATTGGCCTTTTCCGATGGATCTACTTTAACACCCAACCTAAAAAAGGTAGCGTATCCGCAGGAGATTTCTTTTGAGAAAAAAGATATCGAATGGGTGGTTATGAAGGATATGAAAAAGGCGGAGGACGAATCGCCGTTTCCAGCTCTTACCCAAATAGAAGTTTTTGGGACTGAGAAATAAATAGAAAAACAGTTTATATCATATCGGTTTGCAGCGTTTTCTGGTGAGGCTATCGTTTAAAAAAGCCTTCAAAATGAAAAAGAAAAAAGCAGGCGGCCATGCCGCCTGCTAGACAGAACTTTGAAAAAAATTATTTATCAAAAATCCTATTTTGAAAGAAATTAGTTTGCATCCTGCAAGTTTAGCCGGTTATTGATTATTTTGCAATAGTTCATCTATGGTAACGCCAAAGACATTGGAAAGCGCCACCAATTCAAAGTCGGAGACAAACCGGATTTGCCCCTCTAATTTGGAAAGACTGGAAGCGTTCATATCTATCCCAAATTGTTGAAGCTGCATAATCAAATCTTTTTGCTTTATATTGCGGTTTTTGCGAAGCTGCTCAATATGTTGCCCAACGAGATTTTTATTCCCATAGGGCTGTTTGCGAGTCCTCATCTTCTTCCCCTCTTTCTACATAATTTCATACGGAATATCCCCATTATACGGGAAATTAAAAGGAGAAACAATAGAAAAATTGATACGTAATTACATTTTGTAGAATATCATAAAAGGAATACAGATTTCTGGAAATTGTTATCCTTTGTTACATGGAAGAAACAATCATCGGATGGTATGTGAAAAGGAGATTGTATGGAAATTGAACGCAAGTTTTTGATTGATGATTTTCCCGATCTTCCCCTGCTGGAAGAAGCGCAGGTATATCAAGGGTATTTGTCTGTCGATCCGGTAGTACGCATCCGCAGCAAAGACACCGATGCAGGAACCGATTTCAAGCTTTGCATAAAAGGCAAAGGAAGCATTGCCCGTACGGAAGTGGAAATACCGATAACCCAAGGTCAGTTTGAGGAGCTTAAGGGTTTGCTAAAGGCGGAAATGGTGCATAAGGATTATAAGGTGTACGCGCTGCCTGGCGGCAGGCGGTTGGAATGCAGCCGCGTTGATGAAGGTTCCCCTACGGAATTTTTATATGCCGAGGTAGAATTTACTTCTTTGGAAGAAGCGCTTTCCTTTCCAATGCCTCCATTTTTGTTGCAAGATGTCACTGAAGATCCTTATTACAAAATGAACCAATATTGGCAAAGAAAACTAAAGCAACGGAAAGAGGATACAAGTCGATCAGTTCGGAAAATCCCATAAGAATAATATCGGGTTGCCTGTGTGTTAACTAAGGACATGTGTATTTTTTAACTGTACTGTGGAAAAATACACATGTTTTTCATTTAAAGTCACAATCTTTCTTTCATCCCTTGTCGCAATTGTCGCTTTTTGTTATACTAATGCATGTCTTTGAAATGTACGTTTTGGGGTGATGTTGTGGACTTTATCTTGGATGCCGTTCAGGGGATCAATTCGTTTTTATGGGATTTCCTTCTTTTGCTATTGCTTTGCAGCACAGGAATTTATTTTACTATCCGCTTGAAGTTTGTTCAGATAAGAAAGTTTAAACAAGGCATAAAAGCGGTCTTTGGCAATATTAAGTTATTCGGAGAAAAGACCAATAAAGATGGGATGAGTTCCTTTCAGTCGCTGGCAACGGCGATTGCCGCACAGGTGGGTACCGGCAATATTGCGGGAGCCGCCACAGCAATTGTTTCCGGCGGGCCGGGCGCTATTTTTTGGATGTGGATGTCCGCTTTTTTTGGTATGGCAACCATCTATGCCGAGGCCTCCCTTGCACAAAAATACCGGACTCGTGTGGATGGAGAGATCACGGGCGGACCAGTGTATTATATCCGGGCTGCTTTCCAAGGGAAGTTTGGAAAATTCCTGGCAGGTTTTTTTTCTGTAGCGGTTATACTTGCACTAGGCTTTATGGGCAATATGGTGCAATCGAATTCCATTGCGGACGCTTTTCAGCAAGCCTTCCAAATACCTACTTGGGTTGTGGGCGTGGTGGTCGCATTGCTGGGCGCCTTTGTGTTCCTTGGCGGTGTAAAACGCATTGCTTCTGTGACGGAGAAAATTGTTCCCTTAATGGCGGTGTTGTATATTACGGGTTCTTTCGTGGTGCTGGTCGCTAATTTTCAAAATTTAGGAAACGCGTTTTCCCAAATATTTGTCCAGGCATTCCATCCGCAGGCAGTTGCGGGCGGTGTGGCCGGCATCACCATCAAGGAAGCCATCCGCTATGGTGTGGCGCGCGGTTTGTTCTCCAACGAGGCGGGGATGGGCTCCACTCCGCATGCGCATGCGTTGGCAAAGGTCAAGCACCCATGCGAACAAGGGATAGTAGCAATGATAGGGGTCTTTTTCGATACCTTTGTGGTGCTGACCCTGACCGCCCTGGTTATTCTTTCCACCGGCGCTCTCAGCACAGGGACCACCGGAACCCAATTGGCACAGAATGCCTTTAATTCCTTCTTTAGTTCCTTCGGTAATATTTTTATTGCAGTCTGTATGTTTTTCTTTGCTTTTTCCACCATTGTAGGTTGGTACTTCTTTGGAGAGAGCAACTTTAGATATCTTTTCGGGAAAAAATCCAAATGGGTTTATTCCCTATTGGTGGTGGTATTCATTGTCCTGGGTTCCTTAGCCAAGGTTGATCTTGTATGGGCGCTTACCGATATGTTTAATGGGATGATGGTCATCCCTAACCTTATTGGCGTTCTGGCTCTTAGCGGTGTGGTTGTGAAGCTGAGCAAAGCCTATGAATCAGAAAGTGAAAGGCTGCGGTCACACCATCCGAAAGGCAACGATTAAAAGGAAATAAACGAGAAAAATCCCCTGTTTGCTCCTTTTCTGGATCGGACAGGGGATTTTCGGTATAAGTGGCAGCATCCCAAAACATTTACTTCGTGCAGCCAATAAATTTCCAGGATAGAGAAACCTTAGGAAGGGGCGGCTTAGATAAAAATAATCGTATCCAAGGATCGTAAAGTTTTTTATTTCAAAAATGCCCGAATTAATTTGAGCTTTTGGTCGGAGTAAGGAGGATACCGCATGGGTAAATCCAACCAAGCGGCCTTTTTGACAATGCTCTTATAGTGAGAAAACGTATCGAAGCTCTTTTTGCCGTGATAGCTTCCCATGCCGCTTTCCCCAACTCCGCCGAATGGCAGGCGGGTGCTGGCCAAATGGATGATGGTGTCGTTGACACAGCCGCCCCCAAACGAAACGGTCCGTAGGATGCGGCGTATTGTGTCTTGAGAAGAAGAGAACAAATAGAGGGCAAGAGGTTTGGCCCGGCGGCGTACGAAAGAAATCATTTCGCCTATGGAATCAACCGTCAGAACGGGGAGAAGAGGGCCGAAGATTTCTTCTTGCATGATGGCGCTACCCGGGGCAACATCTTTTAGCACGGTTGGTTCCATTTTCAGGGAATCCGGGCGGCTGCTTCCCCCGCAGAAAACCGTTTGTCCGTCCAGCAGCCCTTGAAGCCGTTTAAAATGTTTAGAATTGATGATCTTTGGATAATCGGGGTTATCCAGGGCATTGCGGCCATAAAACTG
>CAMMKL010000187.1 GCA_946497265.1 uncultured Clostridia bacterium
CTCAACCAGAAGGCTGTAGCAAGAAGATACGCCAAGGAATCTGGCATTCCCTATAAATACCGGAGACGGCAAGCAGGACAGCGGCCAGCACACCCGCCAAGATATAGACAATCCGTTTCTTTTTCATACCGGTCACCTGCTTTGCCCCTTTGTTTCCCCACAGAGCCGTGCGGCAACCTCACAGGCGCTATGCGCGGTCATGGTTACCTTATGCTTTTCGAGCGCCCCCGGGGTTTGAAAGCCAAATCCGTAGGTGACCGCAAGAAAGTCTACGCCAGCTTCCTGGGCTCCGGCTGCATCAAACTCACTGTCCCCTACCAATACGGCTTCTTCCTTGCGGCAGTTTGCATCCTTTAGGCATCGCCGGATGAGATCCGCTTTCGAAAGACGGTCGTCTTTGTCCATACCGCGCACTACATCAAAATAGGGGAGAAGCCTCAACTCTTCAAGCATTTCTTTTGCGTACGTTTCCCTTTTTAGCGTGGCGGCGCCCAATAGGCAGCCCGCCAGCTTGAGCTGTTTTAAGCAGTCGTGCATTCCATCGTAGACGGAGGCCTCGTGTTTTCCCTTTTGGTCGTAATATTCCCGATAACAGCGGATGGCCTTTGCCGTTTGTTCCCGGTTCATACCGCAATGCTGCTCAAACACCAAAGGCAGGGGAGCACCAATGGCTTTCCGTACAAAAGCTTCGCCGGGAAAAACCAATCCGACCTGTTTTAACGCCCAGCGGTAGGCGTGATAAATCCCTTCATAGGAATTTATCAGAGTTCCATCCATATCGAATAAAACGCATCTATACATGGCTTTCTTCCTGTTCGTAGACCGAAGGGGTGATAAACGTAATCTTCATTTCTTCGGAAAGCTCCTTAAGCTGCCTGCGGATCCGTTTTTGCTTTTCCTGTGCCTCTTCGCCGTCTACTTTAAAATTTAGTTCCTCACTGTAGTAGTTGCCGTTGTGCCGCCGGTGGAACCCATCAAAACCCGCCAGGTAAATTTCCTTTGCGCCACAGCGCAAGAGCAGCTTAAGCAGCATAAGCCCGGCGTTATCTGAGATCATTTTATCTTGATTGGTATAACGGTCATAGTCAACATATAGGAATCCCTCCCGGCTGCCCGCCGATATATTCGAGGTTAAAATGATTTGGATCTGTTTTAACGAACGGATTTCGCGGTTGATGTTGTCCATACGCTTATGGTTGCTGACAAAACAGGCGTCCATACGGTATTTTGCGTCTACAAAATTAACGGAAATGACGTAGGGTTTTTCCCGGTCGATAAAATCCATAATCGCGCCGTATTCCGCTACCAGGCTCTTTCCCGGCGCCAGCAGCAGAAGCTTCCGGCCTTGGATCGTTTCTGTGATTTCCGCGACCGCCGCACTGTCGTCGATCGTTTTGCTCTGGAACCTTGCGTAAAGCTGTTCAATCAAGGTTTGGTCGTACAGCACCTTATATTCTTCCGGGATAGACTGGATGATTTTTTCAATATCCTTCATCGTGAGCGTTTGTTTGTTGATCAGGTATGCGGCATAATTGGGATGGCACACGTTGCTCGCCGCAATGTGATAAGGCACCGTATACCCCCATTCGTACTGCTTGCGGATCGATGAAATGTATTCGTCGTAGATATCCATTACCATGCTCACGTCGTAACGGGAGGCGATATTTTTGTTGATATATTGTGTAATCAGTTCGGTAGGCAAGTTGCCGGCTCCCCTGCCCATCCCATAGACTGAGGAGTCCAGGATTAAGGTCCGCTTCGTCTGGATTTTACCTAACACCTGCGCGTTGGAAAATGCGAGCTGCAAATTATTGTGCCCATGGAATCCAAGGCGAATGTCGGGATTCATATTTTCGTCGATCAGGTAAAACCGGTGGGAGACGTCGTTTCGGTACATGCTCCCCAGAGTGTCCACGATATAAAAGGCGTAGGGATTGAGCTGGTTCATTTTTTCCACAAGCAGCAAAAGCTCAATATCGCTGTAAAAAACCGTGCCCACCGGTTGCATGAACACTTTGTATCCTTTTTCCATAATAATTCCGGCCCACCGGATGGCCTGCCGGATTTCTTCTTTGTGGAAAGTCAGGCGGATCCCATCGATGCTTTTCCCGTTATGCGGCTGCAATTCAATTGGGTGAAGCTCTTTTTCCCCAATTGCAATCATAGCCACATACATGGAATCATGCCGGCGTTTGGGCAGCACCGCTTCAATCCCCGAGACGCTGTTATAAAGCGAACACTCCGGATCTTGTACCATACCGGTCAAAAAGCCGCATTCGATGATATCAATTTTTGCATTTTCCAGCTTATCTAGGATGGAGGTGATTGTTTTTCGGCCGAAGCGCCAGTCGTTGATATAGCCGCCGTCCCGCAGCGTACAGTCTAATATTTGAATACTCACAGCTTTATTTCATTCCTTTCCAATTTTTTGCGTACGGCTTCCCTTACATATTCCAGATCTTTTTGCGTATCGACCGAAAGCGTTTGCGCTATTACCGGGATCATCCGAAGCTTTTTCCCATGCTCGACAAAACGCAGTTCGTTGATGTCTTCCACAGCTTCCACACTTCCTTTTTTTGTTTCCGCAAAAAAACGCAGCGCTTCCAAGGAATAGGCAAGCACGCCCAGATGTTTATAATAGTCGAAATCGATGCTTGCCTTGGGGTGGGGGATTGGGCTCCTGGACAAGAACAGCGCGTTTCCATCCTGGTCGGTAACCACCTTGATGTTGGTATCGTCCACGGCTTCCACAGGATTGTGTATTTTGGTCATCAGATTGGCGGCAAAAAACCCTTCCGTACTTTTGGGAATGACCTGCTCTACGGTAGACGGTTCGATGAGCGGTTCGTCGCCGTTTACACATAGGTAAACGTCGGCCGGGATTTTCTGTGCAACCTCGTAGACGCGCTCCGTGCTGGTACGGTGGTTTTGGGACGTCATGATACAGGGAATCCGATACTCCTTACAGGCCTTTTGGATCTCTTCGCTGTCGGTCGCCACGTAAACCGCGTCGATTTTATCGGACTTTATAACCTGATGATAGACCCACCAGATCATGGGCCTGCTGCAAATATCCGCTAAGGGCTTGCCTTTTAACCGGCTGGACGCATAACGCGCCGGGATGATTGCAACTGTTCGCATGGTGTTCCTCCTTATTTTTTACCGAACCATTTTCCCAGAACCCGCAGCGGCTTGGTAATCCGCCAGCAGGTGGAATTTTCATAGGTGTTTACCACTTCCTGGATGCGTTCGTCCAGTTCTTCCTGGGAAATGGCCTGGGCATAGGGCTGCCGCTGTACGGGGGCTGCTTTTCCGCCGGATGGCTTCTTGCCGTTTAGCTCCCGTTTATATAAGTTCCAGTTTTCCAGTAGTTGGTCCGACCACATCTTAAGCACCTTGTCGCTTACCGCCTCGTACCCTTCCGGTACCGGGATATCGGCTTTTTTGCAGCAATTTTCCCCGTTTTGCATATCATAGGCGAGTACGCTGGGCAGGTAGATTTGAACCTCCTTTTTTAACAGCTGCTTTTTACCATTCACCCGAAGTTGAAAATGGACGATCAGAAAATCTCGGATGCGTTCCCGTAATGGAAGCAGCGCCCGGTTGTATATATTATCGGTTTCATACGTATCGAGCAGCGCGCGGATCACATAATGTTCCTGGAGCGCCCCGAAGCACCCCGTACCGATGCCCTCGTCGTCTTCAAATCCAAAGAAGATCCGATTCAGGCGGAGCTTTTTTAGGTTCAGGTTTGCACGCATATCCGGACTTAATACAATGCCGCCCTTTTCGTACAGGATACGCAGCGCGCAGTACTCTTCGGCGTATGCGGTATTGCCGAGCGCCAGCGCTTCCTGTACCGTTTGCGGAAGTTTGTCCATCTGAAAGTCGTTTTCATCCGCCGAACAAAGCTCCGCATTTGGAAAATCCGCGGTAATCTCCTCCAAATACGCAGTGGGAATGGGCCTTTCAAAATGGATGCAGATCAACCGCTCTGGGATCACCTCCTGTTGCAGAAAATCCAGGATGCGCCGGATTTTCGGATCTTTTTCCACGTATGGATTCAGCAGGAAATCCTTTTTATATTCCTTCATCAGTTCGATGAAATCCGCTTGAAAGAGCACCCTGGACTGCGTCATGTTCCAATAAAGCTGCTTTGCGGTGCAGTAAACGGCCTCTTCGCGGTAAGCGGGATCGCTTCGGTCGATAAAATGCCGGAAAGCCCGGGTGATGTCCACCATGTTCCCCACAAACGTGGTGGAAATGGTGTTTGCCCTTCTGTAATAATGGTAAAACGGTTTTTTGACATAGCCGATGCGATGGTATTTTGTCATCAGGGAAGGAATAAGGGCGATATCTTCAAACAGCATTTTTTCATACCGGTTTTCTTCCCAAATGCTCCTGCGGAACAGCTTGTTGACGCTGTAGGTGATATTATTGCCGTTTGCGATGTAATCGGCCAGGTCGATTTCTTCGCTCGGATAGGAAACGGCAACCGTTGTGCGGCCGGTCTCTACATAGAGGATTTTGACGTCGCACATCACGATGTCGTCGCTTTCTTCGGCCGCTTTCCGATACATCTCCTCATACATTTCCGGTTCCACGGCGTCGTCGGAATCCAAAAAAGCGATGTATTCGCCGGATGCCGCCCGGACG
>CAMMKL010000188.1 GCA_946497265.1 uncultured Clostridia bacterium
AAGGCATAGCTCGGGGTGCAGCACAGGATGTCGGAACCGTAGTCCTGCATAATGCTCACCTGGCGCACGGTATTGCCCGAAGACACCGGGATTGCGGTAGCGCCCAGGCGCTCCGCCCCGTAATGCAGGCCAAGCCCTCCGGTGAAAAGCCCGTACCCATAGGAAACATGCACATAGTCGCTTTTGGTCCCCCCGGCGGCCACGATGGCGCGAGCCGCGCCGCGGGCCCATACGTCGATGTCGTTTTTGGTATAGCCCACCACCGTCTGCTTTCCGGTGGTACCGGAAGAAGCGTGGATGCGCACCAGTTCTTCCTTAGGCACGGCGAACAGGCCGAAGGGGTAGTTATCCCGCAGGTCGTTTTTATTGGTAAAGGGCAGTTTCACCACATCGTCAATCGACTTAATGTCGCCGGGCAAAAGCCCCATTTCATCAAACCGCTTTCTGTAAAACGGTACGTTGTTGTAACACCTTTCCACCATTTTGATGAGCCTGCGGCTCTGGACCCAGTGCAGCACTTCGCGCGGCGCGCACTCCAGATCCGGCTCGTAAATATTCTGTTGCATTGTCATCAACCCTCTTTTTACACGGGCTTATGCCCCATGTGTATCGTTGTTTTTTCTCCGGGCGCAGGAAGCGCTGTGAGAAATCTTTATCATTATAAATTACTTTGCATAAAAAGTAAACGCCCTCGCGTCCATTTTCGTACCGGATTTTACTTTTTTTGACCCGGCATACACGTAATGGGAAGCAAAAGGCGCTGCGCTCTTCTATTTGCTTCTTGACAGGCAGCGTATAATAACAGTAGGATAAAGAAAAACCATTCAGCGTAACGTTGCGGGAAAGTTGTTCCCAGTCAGGAGTATTATGTTAAAAAAACTGCTTGCCCTTTTGCTTTCAATTTCCCTTTTGCTGGGAGCCTCGGGCTGCGCCCGCCCGGCCAAGGAAGCGCCCCGGCTGCGCGTGGTCGCCTCCTTTTATCCGATTTATATTATGGGCCTGAACATCACCGACGGCGTGCCGGGCGTGGAGCTTTCCAACATGGCAGGCCGGCAGACCGGCTGCCTGCATGACTTCCAAATACAGACCGACGACATGAAAAACCTGGAAAGCGCCGACGCTTTTTTGATCAACGGCGCGGGCATGGAAAGCTTTCTGGACAAAGTGGTGGACGAGCTGCCGGATCTTATGGTAATCGATTCCAGCACCGGCATCCCTCTCCTGGAATCCGGGGCGGAGGAAGGCCATCATCACTCGCACGAAGATGGGGAGCACAGCCACGACCATGAAGACAATCCCCATTTGTGGGTGTCGGTGGACAATTGCATCCAGCAGGTGAAGAACCTTTCGGAGGGCCTGGCCGAGTTGGACCCCGCCTATGCGGACGCTTATCGCCAAAACGCGGACGAATATGTGGGCAAACTCACCGCATTGCGGGATAAAATGCACGAAGAGCTGTCCGACCTTTCCACACGGGATATCATCACCTTCCATGAGGCGTTCCCTTATTTTGCCGATGAATTCGATCTGCACATCGCGGCCGTCATCAACCGCGAACCGGAAAGCGAGCCAAGCGCCCGCGAACTGGCCGGCATCATTCGCCTGGTGCGGCAAACGGGGGTGCGCGCCTTGTTTGTGGAGCCGCAGTACTCCCGCACCGCCGCGGATATTGTCCAAGCGGAAACCAACGCTAAGGTGTACATTTTGGACCCGGCGGTTTCCGGCGAAGAGGACAAAGACGCCTATTTAAATATTATGGAACAAAATCTGCAAACCCTGCTGGAGGCGCTGAAATAGCGCCCCGGCCGTCCGCACATCAACTGCCGCTCCTCGCGGCTCAATATCAAAGGGGATGTCTATGCCAGCAAGTAATTTTTCCTGCGGCTGCAAATGCAGCGTAAATATCAAGAATCTGGGCGTCCGGCGGGGCAGCCAGGTGATCCTGCACGACGTCAACCTTTCCGCCCATCACGGGGAAATCCTCGCCCTGATCGGGCGCAACGGCGCGGGCAAGACCACCCTGCTCAAGGCCATTATGGGGCGCATTCCCCACACGGGTACGGTGGAATTTTTTAATCCCAAAGGGGAGCGCATCCAAAACCCACGCATCGGCTATGTGCCGCAGCACCTGGCTTTTGACCGCAGCACGCCGGTAACGGTGGCCGATCTGTTCTGCGCCAACTGCGGACGGCTGCCGGTCTGGCTGGGGCACCGGAAGGCGCAGCTCGCCCGCGCAGAACAGATGCTGCGCAAGGTGGGGCTTGTCAACCAGCTCGACAAAAAACTGGGCAGCCTGTCCGGCGGTGAGCTGCAGCGGGTACTTTTGGCCTTTGCGTTAGATCCTATGCCCGATATGCTGCTGCTGGACGAGCCGGTCTCGGCGGTAGACCGCCTGGGCACCGGGCTGTTCTACGAACTGGTGACCTCCCTGCGCAGCGAGTACCATATGCCCGTGCTTCTTGTTTCCCACGACCTGGGCCACGTCAAGCGTTACGCCACCGCCGCCGCTTTCATTGACCGCACGGTAATCATGCGCAACACCGTCGATAAGGTGCTCAACAATCCCGAAGTGCGCGAAACCTTCGGGCTGGATATTGTGGGGGTGTAACGATGGAAGGAATTTATCAATTTTTAGACGCCCTGCTTCCCTTTGAATGGGCGGAATTTGCCTTTATGAAAAACGCCCTGCTTGCGGTGCTGATCATCACGCCCCTGTTTGGACTGACGGGAACGATGATCGTGAACAACAAAATGTCCTTTTTCTCAGACGCCTTGGGCCATTCCGCCATGACGGGCATCGCCATCGGCGTGCTGCTGGGGGTGGACAACTACCTCTTTTCCATGCTGGGCTTTGCTTTGCTCTTTGCTCTGGCGATCTCCTCTATCATTGAATCCGGCACCTCTTCGTCCGATACGATTATCGGGGTATTTTCTTCGGCGGGCGTAGCGCTGGGCATCGTGCTACTTTCCATCAACGGCGGTTTTTCAAAGTACTCCAACTACCTTATCGGGGATATCCTGGCCATCCGCCCGTCCGAGCTGCTGATGCTGCTCATCGTACTGATAGCGGTTTTGCTGCTGTGGTTCTTTTGCTTTAACCGCCTGATGACCGCCAGCCTTAACCCCGATCTGGCCGCCAGCAAGCGGATCAACGCCCGCCTTTATAACACCCTTTTTGTGGTGGCCATTGCGCTGATTGTGACCGTATCCATCAAGTGGGTGGGGATTTTAATCATCAACTCCCTGCTGGTGCTGCCGGCCGCCTCCGCGCGTAACCTTGCAAAAGGGATGCGTTCCTATCACGGTTTAAGCGTGCTCATCTCCCTTTTTTCCGGCGTTTGCGGGCTGATCGTTTCATACTACCTCGGTACCGCCGCCGGCGGGACGATTGTGCTGGTAGCCGCCGTATTGTTCTTTCTCTCCTTTATCATCAACCGATGCCGGGATAAGGCGTAAGCTTTCCCCAGGCTGAAATAAGGCATTTCCCCCGTCCCTACGGCTTTTTGCCATAGGGACGAGTTTTCTTTTTTTAAGAAAAATGGGGAACCGATTCCGTTAATTGAGTTGAGCGTGCCCCTAATCAGATGGACGGGCACATATGGGTTCTTTTCTTTTTTCATATTGCGTAAACCGTTTGTGAAAGGGAAAAACTTTTTATCTGTGCACGGCGCCAAAGGGTTTGCACAACCGCAACCTTCCAAATAAGGATGGAACCAAATAACCAAAACAGTGCATAGCTTTCAACAGCTATTGTATGCTGCCAAAAACTACAAATTTTTTCAAAGCATGAATTCCCCTGCTTCGTGAACAATAACCGCAGGGGATTTTCCACCCTTTTTCCGTGAATTGTGGAAAAATCGGAAGAATACCCCTTTCCATTTTTCCAACCCAAAACAGGAGGTGTGACAGATGAAAAATGTGATGGGTGTTGTCAAAGGAATCGGAACCGGCCTCGCCGCCGGTATGGCTGTGGGCTTTGTCGGCGGCCAAATGGTAAAAAACCAAAAGCAAGTCAAACGCAAGGCTAACAAAGCCATGCACGCTGTGGGCGATCTGTTTGAAAACGTGCAATATCTGTTTAAATAAGCCGCGTTTTTCAAGCGGCGGGCCTGGGGATTCCCTCGCCCGTACATACCTTACGATTCCGTCACAAAAACCTTACGTTTTGTTTCGTTGCTATCCTCCTGAAAAGATGTTAGAATAAATAAGAAAACAAAAGCCCGCATATCATTTGGAGGGCCTACCCCTCACCGGCATAGGGGATAGGCAGCTTGACAAAACAAGGTGATAAAACATGAAAAAAATCCTTTGCATATTATTATGCCTTTCTCTGATATTCTTTATCCCAGGCTGCAGTTCCGACAGCAATGCGCCGCAAAACCAAACCATCGCCTACACATTGCCTGCGGAGCCCAAAACCCTCGACCCACAGGTGGCGTCCGACTACGCTTCGCATATTGTGATTGTAAACCTGTTTGAAGGCCTGGTTCGGATTGGGCAGGACGGTTCGGTGCAGCCGGGAGTGGCCGAAAGCTGGAGTGCCAACGCCGACAGCACGGTGTTTACCTTTACCCTTCGCGCAGACGCCATGTGGCCGGAATGGACGGAGCGAAACACCGTAACCGGTGAAGACGGCAAACAAAAGACCGAGACG
>CAMMKL010000189.1 GCA_946497265.1 uncultured Clostridia bacterium
AAACCGTGCTGGAGCTGGCGGACAACTGGCTCATGCTGGTGCGGGTGGAACTGGCTTTTCCTATTAAAGGCCGGTTTGTAAAAAGGGGGATGCCTATGAAATCAGTAAAATACCAATGGCGCTCTTTGGCTATTTCAGCGGGCGCCGTTCTGGTTCTGGGTGCGGTGCTGATTTTGCTGTGGTTTGGGTTCCGAACCGAGGAGACAGCCCAGGAGGAAAGCTCCTCCCCGGAACTCAGAACCGTTTCCGTCGTACCGGAAACCATTACACAGCTTTCCAAAATGGAGGTAAAGAACCCGGAAGGAAGCTTTACTATCGTACCGGACGGCGATGCTTACCGTGTGGAAGAACTGGGCGATTTGCCGCAGGATCTTACCCTGGTGCAGTACTTGGCCGAATCCACCTTTGACCTGACAACCTCCAGCGACATCGGTGAGGTTGAAGATCTTGCCGAATATGGATTGGCGGATCCAGTCATAACCATCACCCTGGCCTTTGACGACGGCGGGCAGAAAACATTGCTCATGGGGAATACCGTGCCGTTTGACGAGGAATCCCGCTATTTCTGTACGCCGGATTCCAGCTATGTTTATGTAGTCAAGGCGGACGAACACCTGGCCGAGGGGCCGGAAGCCTTTGTAAGCACAAAAGTCATCCGCAGCGAATCCGGGGAGGAGGGGGACTCCTTCTCCTTTTTAGCCTTATGGGGAAGTGATTTTCCCGAAAAACTCGTGATCACACAGCAGGACGGGGTTTACCGGATGGTGGAACCGGTTTCCGCCGATGTGGACCAAAGCCAAGTCAACTATGCCGCTGTACAACTCAGCGGACTGACGGCGCAAGAAGCGGTTGCCGTACATCCCAGCGCCGAGCTTCTTACTTCGCTGGGCTTCGATACCCCCCGCACCGAACTGGAAGCCACCCTGAACGGCGTATATTACCACATCAAAGTGGCGCCCAAAGACAGCGACACCGATTATGTCCTGATTGACGGCATGGACGTTGTCTATCAGGTACTGCGCAGCAACATTTCCGCCTGGTCGGACTTGGATCGCCTGAGCCTGCAGGACAGCCGCGTTTCCACTATCGGGATAGAAGAAATCGCACAGCTACATTATCAGTCGGAGGAAACCAGCTTCCAGCTATCAGCCACCCGTACGGAAGACCCTTCCCGGTCCACCGAAGATAAAACTTATTATTCCTATCAGGCACAGATCAACGGCGTTTCTCTGGACAGCGCTGCATATGAGGCTTTTGCAGACGCGGCCGGAGCGCTTACCATTGTGGAGCATGAACTCCCCGGGGAGGGGGCGGCGGAAGCCATCCTTACCTGGAAAACCTTTGAAGGCTTGGAGCATAGATTGGAGCTGATTCCGTTTGACGACACCTTGGCGCGCGCCGTCTTAGACGGCAGCCAGATGGGGCTTGTCCGGCAATCCGCTGTGCGAAAACTTCAACAGGCCGCGGCCACGCTTATGCAAGGTTAAATTTTTGAGGATGCTCTCCCGGATATTTGACACAACCATTGATTTGCTATACCTGACCGCAAAAGAGATCGGTTTAACAACAAACCTATTGTTTCACAGTAAAAAAATCTGTGAAACGATAGGTTTTTCTTTTGCAAAACGATTTCGAAGGCCGTACCAATACTTTGAGAAGCCCCTATCTGAATAGATTTGCTTATGGTCCATGTTTCCGACATTTTCCCCATACCATAAACATCATTTTTGAAACAGCAGGAATGATTTGCCTTTTTGTGGTAAACATAACGATATTCTGAACTTCCGTAAAAAGGAGCGCGTCATTATGGAATATCGTTTGTCTACCCGCAAAACCGTCCGCTTGGTGAGCTTTTCGCTGGCAGTATGCCTAATGCTGGGCGGCATTGCCTATACCGGCTTTGCAAAAGCCGACTATTATCAAATGCAATTGGAGTATAATTACCAGCGGGCGTTGGACGACCTTTCGGATCATATATCCAATCTGGAAACCGCCCTTCTCAAAGGGCGTTATGCCGCGACCCCTCCCCAACAGCAGGGGATCGCCGCCAAGCTGCAACAGGAATCCTCCGGGGCAAAGGCATCCCTTGCGCAGCTTCCCCTTTCCTCTGTGCCGCTCGATGAATTGCAGCGTTTTCTGGCCCAGGTCGGCGATTTTTCCTCCAGCCTGGCCTCCCAGCTTGCGCGGGGGGAAAAGCTTTCCGACGAACAGATGCAGCAGCTTTCTGAATTGGGGAAATACGCCTCCTCGCTCAACTTTGATATCAAGGATCTTCAGGCCCGCTATGACGACGGCCAATCCCCTTTGGGGGAGGCTGTCGCAGTTATGGGAAATTTGCCTGACGAGGGCGAGTCGCCTTTAACGGGGTTACAAAGCGGTTTCCGCGATATGAACGAAGGGTTTACCGACTACCCCACGCTCATTTATGACGGGCCGTTTTCCGACCACATTCTGCAAAGGACTTCCAAGATGCTGGAGGGGCAGCCTGCCGCTACACAGCAGGAGGCCCTCTCCACGGCGGCCGAGTTTCTGAGGCTTCCGCAAGAAGCTCTAACTTTTCAGGAGAAGACGGAGGGCAATCTCCCTTTGTACCGCTTTACCGGGGAAAACCTGAGCATCACCGTGACGCAGGCGGGCGGATATGTGAACGATTACCTCAACTCCAGAAAAATCGGCGAGGCGAAGCTATCCGCCGAAGACGCCGTGGAAACAGCCCGGGATTATTTGGCCGCGCGGGGTTTCGACTCTATGAAGGAAAGCTATTATACCACTTCCGGAAATATCTGTACCATTAATTTTGCCTGGCAGCAGGACGGTATCACCTATTACAGCGACCTCATTAAGGTTTCCGTCGCTCTGGATGACGGGGAAATCGTAGGATTCGGCGCGAGCGGGTACCTGATGAACCACATCTCCCGCGCGCTTCCGGAGGAACAGCTTTCGATGGAAGAAGCCAAAGCGGTCCTTTCCCCTTACCTTACCGTCCAATCGGAAGGCCGGGCGGTCATCCCTACAGCGGGGTTGAATGAGATATCCTGCTATGAATTTTCCTGTGAGTCGGATACCGGCGAACGGCTTCTGGTTTATATCAATGTAGAAACCGGTATGGAAGAACAAATCCTGCTGCTTTTGCAATCCGACGGCGGCACCCTGGTCATGTAACGATTCTTTTGCATCGAAACAGGCGCCCTTCCGTGTTTGGGGAAGGGCGCCATTTTTTCACACTTTTATAAGTACATTTCAGCCGGCCGGAAAGGCGTGTATCCGCAAGCGGGCCTCTATCAAAAATCAGAAACAGCGCGTGAGCTTTTTCCATGATTTTAAGCGAAAACAAGAGATAACAGGAGAGAAATCCGGTGTAAATTAAAATAATCAGTAAAAGGTGTTGACAAGCATATTTCGTTATGGTATCATCTATTTTGCGATTCCGCAGCCCTGCCAAAGGGCAGGGGTTTGCAATAGAACGAAATGTTTTCCATAATAAGGAGGAAACGCTATGTCCACTTATATGCCGAAAGCCGGCGAAATCGAGCGCAAGTGGTATGTGCTGGACGCCGCCGGCAAACCGCTGGGCCGTGTAGCCGCCCAAGCCGCCACCCTGCTGCGCGGCAAGCATAAGCCCACCTTTGCCCCGCACGCTGATTGCGGCGACCATGTGATCATTATCAACTGCGCCGAAGCCGTACTGACCGGAAAGAAGCTCACCCAGAAATACTACTACCGTCATACCGGTTACATCGGCCATCTGAAGGCCACCCGTTACGACACCCTGATGGCCCAGAAGCCCGAAAAGGCGATGGAACTTGCCGTAAAGGGTATGATCCCGGATACCACCATCGGCCGCAAAGCGCTGCTGAGGCTCCGCCTGTTTGCAGGCTCTGAGCATTGCCATGCCGCCCAGAAGCCCGAAGCCTGGGAACTGTAAGGAAGGAGGAGAAATAGAATGTACGATAAAGCGCCTTATTTTTACGGAACCGGCAGACGGAAGAGCTCTGTCGCCCGTGTCAGACTGTATCAGGGTACCGGTAAGGTGACCATCAATGAAAGAGACATCGACGATTACTTTGGCCTTGAGACCTTAAAGCTCATTGTCCGTCAGCCTCTGACCGCTACCGACACCAACGAAAAGTTCGACGTTGTTTGCCGCGTAGCCGGCGGCGGCGTGACCGGCCAGGCCGGCGCCATCCGTCATGGCATCGCCCGCGCTCTGCTTCAGTACGATTCGGAGAACCTCCGTCCAACCCTGAAAAAGGCTGGGTTCCTGACCCGCGACCCAAGAATGAAGGAACGTAAGAAATACGGCCTGAAAGCCGCACGCCGTGCTCCGCAGTTCAGCAAGCGCTAATCTCACTTACCCAATAGATAATCTTTTGACTGCAAAGGCCCTGGAACTCAAGTTCCAGGGCTTTATTCTTTTCTATATCTTAAAATCGAGCAAGCCGGGGAATCGCCGGAGCGCATGCGGGCGCTATCCCCTTTACGATTTTCACTGCTTGGCCTTAAGGCGAAAAAGCCGCCGTCCGTTTTTTGAAACGCACGGCGGCCTTGCTGCTTATTTTCCTATGTAGCTTTTTTAAGAAAAAATTTCCGTTTTTACAGGGTAAAATAGAAATCCTGC
>CAMMKL010000190.1 GCA_946497265.1 uncultured Clostridia bacterium
CACGATATGGGCTTTCCCTTCACCCCTTCCTGCGTTGCCGCTTCCAAGCGTATCGGAAACGAACCGGCAAAAAAAGCCGCGCTGCTCGCGGCGGACAACCTGGTTTCCCGTTTCCAGGAAAAGGGCCAGTTCATCCAGGCTTGGGGCCAACTGGGCGCGGACGACAACTACCGGCTGATCATCGACTGCCTGCTAAACCTTCCCCTTTTGGATTGGGCGACCGAAGTGACCGGCGACCCTAAGTACTCCGACATCGCCGCGCGCCACCGTGCCACCGCTTTAAAATGCATTGTGCGCCCTGATTATTCCACCTACCATACTTATTATTTTGACAAAGAGACCGGCGCTCCTACCCGCGGCGTAACCTGCCAGGGCAACCGTGACGGATCGGCTTGGTCGCGCGGGCAGGCCTGGGGCGTATACGGCTTGGCGCTAAGCTACCGTCAGCTCCGCGACCCCGCCCTGATCGGCCTGTTCGAGCATGTGACCGACTACTTCCTGACTCATCTGCCTTCCGACCTCGTCCCCTATTGGGACTTTGACTTCGACGACGGCAGCAGTGAGCCGCGCGATAGTTCGGCTTCCGCTATTGCGGTGTGCGGCATGCTGGAAATGGCCAAATACCTGCCCCGTGAAAAAGCCGATTATTATCGCGCCGCGGCCGACCGCTTGCTGCGCGCTTTGATTGACCACTGCGCCGTTTCCGATCCCAAGCAGTCAAACGGCCTGCTGCTGCACGGCGTGTATGCCCACAGCACCCCCACCAATACCTGCCCGGAAAACGGTGTGGACGAGTGCAACCTGTGGGGCGACTATTTCTACTTTGAAGCCCTGACCCGCCTTTCCAAAGATTGGGTTACCTATTGGTAAGCCCAGCGGCGGCAGACAGATACCGACACCCGCAACAAGAGGGAGCTTGTTATGAATATCAAAAGAATGACCGAATACTCAAAAAACTATCTTCCAAAAGAAATGGAAGAACTCATCCCGCGCGCTTACCGTGTGCTGAACAATACCTTCCTGTTTGATAAGGAATGGGACATGGAGCGCACCTACGAACCGGAAACCTTCCTGTCCAACGTGATCTGGCAGTACATCCCCAAGGACGATCCCGAATGGATGTACATGATGGCGCGCAACGGTTTTATCCCCATTCTGGCGCAGGCCTACGCCGTAAGCGGGGTAGAGGATTACCGACGTAAACTGATGGAGCTGGTGCGCGATTTCATCCGCAGCGTACCCCTGACCGAGCAGAGCCGCTCCACCACCTGGCGCACCATCGACGCCTCTTTGCGCGCCGAAAACTGGATTCAGGCGCTGGAAATCCTGAAAGCGATGCACGCCCTGGACGCCTCCTTTGAAGCAGAGGTGCTTGATTCCCTGCGAGAGCATGGCACCTATCTGTATGAACAGCACGACGTGTTCCGCACCCTGTCGAACTGGGGGATCATCGGCAACATGGGCCTGTTCGCCATCGGCGCGCTTTTGAAAAACGACACCTTTACCAAGGCCGCGCTGGAACGCATGGAAACCGGCCTTTCCGCCCAGGTGCTGCGCGACGGATGGCACTGGGAGCAAAGCCCCATGTACCACAACGAGGTGCTGATCTCCACCCTCAACGTGCTGCTGTGTGCGCAAAAGCACAGCATTCCTGTGCCGGAAAAGCTTTACAAGCTGGCAAAGGACATGAGCTACGTCAACTTCTATTGCCGCAAACCCAACTACCATCAGGTGATGCAGAGCGACTCCGACGACACCGACCTGCGCGGCATCCTCACCCGCAGCGCGCTGGTGTTCGGCGACGGCGTGCTGAAGTCGGGCGGCTATGAGCATCTGGATTTTGATACTTTATGGATGACGGACGAAACGGCCATCGACCGTTACGAGGCGATCCCCGTACAACAGGCCGACCGTTTGAACATTGCCTGCCAGGACAGCGGCAACTATTTTGTGCGCAGCGGCTGGGGGGAAGAAGATTCCTTCCTGCATTTTCACTGCGGCTGCGTGGGCAGCGGCCACGGCCACGCCGACCTGCTGCATCTGGACACCTTCTGCCGCGGGGAAGACGTATTGGTAGACTGTGGGCGCTATACCTATGTAGACAAAGAAGAACGTATGGTGCTGAAAACCGCTGCCATGCACAACACTACCACAGTGGACGGCCAGGAATTCACCCAATGCGCCGATACCTGGAGCTTTTCCAAGGTGGCGCAGTACATCAAGCAGCCCATGCTGGAGGCCGACGGCTATACCCTTTTGGAAGCCGGGCATCTCGGCTATATCCAGAACGGCGTTTACGTCAACCGCAAGGTAATCTGGATCTCGCCAGAACTGTTTGTGATCGCCGACGAATTTTACACCAGCGGCGAACACCACTACGAGCAGTACCTGCATTTCCACAATGCCGGCACGCTCACCATGGAAGAAAACAACGCCCACTACCGCAGTGAAAAGGTGCGATGCGATGTATACCAAATTACCCCCGGCGTACAGTGCCGCAGCAAGTACGGCATGTACTCCCGCCATTATAACCTGATGGAACGCAGCCCGGAGCTGGTCACCTGCAAACAGGGCAGCGGCTTTCAAAGCATCCTGACGGTGGTGCACACCGATACCGCTCCGGCGGAACCAATCCGTGCGGAAAAAATGACGGTCTATTCCGCCCGCGACCGCGTGGCGTATCCCGACCGTGTTGCCGAAGGGATCAAAATCGTTAAAGGGGACAAAGAGTACCTGGTGATCATTGCCCACAATGAAACCGCCAACACTGTGGATATGCTCAAAGTAGAGGATGTCCAGGTATTCGGCCGCGTGGCGGTAGCCAAAAACGGTAAGGCTACCGTATTGGCGTGGTAACCGTTCCCCACCATCTACACGGAGATCAAACCGGCTTCCCCCTCGCTGGGGAAGCTGGTTTTTTATAAACCCCGGCGGGGCTGTAAACGGCGGCGCGTATATGCCGTTCATCTTGTCCGTTGACTGCTCGGCTGGCTTTGCTATTTCTCTTATGGCCGCAGTTCACACAAAATGTTTCCAATGTCTCCACCAATGCAAATAGCTTGCTTTTGGATTTCGTTCGGGCGGTAAGCTTCCGACAGGTTCAGGCAGGCGTAAATCGCCTTGTGATTTTGATAAGTCATTCTCCAAAAAGGATATTTGATAATGGCCGGGGTATTGCCGCCTACACCCAATTCCAGAAAGAGAATATGCAACCCCCTATGGAGGCGGAGGAAATCTTCATAGCGCCGGGCGGCCTTGCGCCAGCCCTCATCCTCCACAAAGGTGCTATCCGTCCGCAGATTCATGGACATTGGCGCGCCGCAGACAGGGCAGCGCGGCACTAATCCGCTGGGGATTTTCATGTTTTTTTGCTCGGCCAGCATTTTTTTGACGGTCGTTTCGTTATCGTAGGTCTTTTGGCGGCAGGGCTTAGAACACTGCCATAGGCCATAGTCCCCCTGTGTATAGAACAGCCGATGCTTATCAAATCCGGCTTTCTGGAAACAGTGGTCTACATTGGTAGTAAGAATAAAATAGTCCTTGTCCTGCACCAGCTTTAAAAGGTTATCATAAACAGGTTTCGGCGCGTCCATATAGCGGTTGATATAGATATACCGGCTCCAATATGCCCAGTGTTCTTCTAAGGTATCAAAAGGATAAAACCCGCCGGAATACATATCTCGGAAGCCGTATTTCTGAATGAAATCCCCGAAATACTTCTCAAAGCGTTCCCCTATATAAGTAAAGCCAGCAGAAATGGAAAGGCCGGAACCGGCCCCGATTACCACCGCGTCCGCCGTATGCAACTCCTGTTTGAGTCGCGACAGGTTATCGCAGCAGGCACTTGTAGATTTCACAGTCGCTGTCCTTGAAAACATTAAAAATCACCTCGATTTGCTTTGGATTTTGTTGCTGCCATGCCTTGACCGTCTGTACGGCAATCTCTGCTGCAAGCTTGTTTGGAAAGTGATACTCCCCGGTAGAGATACAGCAGAACGCCACGCTGTGCAGGCCGTAGGTCGCCGCCAGCTCCAAACAGGAACGGTAGCAGCTTGCCAGCAGTTCCCGGTCTGTTTTTGTAACGGATCTGTAGATAATCGGGCCGACGGTGTGCAGCACATAGCGGCAGGGCAGGTTATAGGCTTTTGTGATTTTTGCCTTGCCCATCCATTCTTTTTCCTTCTGCCCGGCCATGATACGCGCGCACTCCAAGCGAAGCTGCACTCCTGCATAGGTATGAATGGCATTGTCAATGCAGCCGTGACAAGGGACAAAGCAACCCAGCATTTGGCTGTTTGCCGCATTTACAATCGCGTCGGCGGCAAGCGTGGTGATGTCGCCCTGCCAAAGAGATAAGCCCGGTTGCACCGGCGTTAAGTCCTCTGCTTTTGTAACGCCGCGCTCGGTTAGGCGTTCTTGCAGGTAAGCGTCCTGTATTTTCAAAAAAACCTCGCCGGCCGGGACAGGCGGGCGTACATTCATCAAGCTTCGCAGAAGCCGTCGTTTCTCCGGAAGACTGGCCGGCGGCGCGATATTTTGGTATTCTTTGCGTTCGTCTAGCAGACAGCGAATAAGGAAGTCTGCTCGTTGTTCCTGGGTTATAAGCTGCGGCATCGT
>CAMMKL010000191.1 GCA_946497265.1 uncultured Clostridia bacterium
AAGATTTTTAACAGCCCTTTTGAGAGACCGGCGTATGGCTGGTCTCTTTTTTATCCGGCAACGGTTTCTATCGTTTTGCGCTGGTTAAGGCAATTACTGTTTCGAATGGGTAGGGAAACATCCGGCAACATTTGCGCGAGTAATTTGTTTATAATATTTGTATGGCTGAAAAGACATACTAAAAACTATGCATCGGAAGGAAAGCTATAAGTTATCTTCTTTTGAATTTTTTAAGAAATTTTAAGAAGGATCATAGGGTCTGATATTTGGATATATGGTAAAATACATATGAAAGGATATGCAATAGGCCGGATATGAAAAAGTAGATGATAGATAGAAACCGGTAAATAGCAAAAACAAGGAGTTGGTCCCATGACGAAAAAGTATCACCCAAAAAGAAAAAAACGAACGGCGGCCCGCTATGTTGCAGCGCTGCTGCTGTTGGCTGCTGCGGCGTTTGTATTGTACCGTGTGACGGTTGCCGCTTTGCCCTTAAATGGAACAGAACCCACGAGCGGGACGGCGTCTCTTGTTTCTCAAGAGAAAAGCCAACCGGAAAGCTCTGATCCGGTTTCCCAGGTGGCAGTAAAGCCCCAATCGAGCCCGCAAGCTTCTACATCCAATCCGCAAACCCTACCCGTGCCCGAAGCCGTATCCAGCCCTAATCTTATTCTAATGCGCCTAAGCGATCAGGCAATTTTAATGGAAGAGGGGATTGAAGAGAAAATATACCCTGCTTCCCTTACCAAAATGATGACTGCGCTGGTTGTTATAGAACAGATGCCGGATTTGGAGGAGCGTGTTTTGCTTCCGGCCTCTCTGTTTGAACCGCTTCGGGAGGAAAATGCTTCGGTAGCGGGGTTTATGGAAGACGAAAGGGTAAGGGCAAAAGATCTCCTATATGGAGTCCTGCTGCCCAGTGGGGCGGAGTGTTGTGTCGGCTTAGCTCAACATATTGCAGGGGACGAGGAGGCTTTTGTAGCTTTGATGAATCAAAAAGCGGCGGAGCTGGGTATGAAAAACACCCATTTTACCAACACTACCGGCCTGCATGATCCAAACCATTATACCACCGTAAAAGATCTGGCTCTGCTTTTGGAATACGCCTTACGGAATGAGACTTTTCGCGATGCATTTACAACCGAACGGTATTCTACCGCTGCTACCAATAAGCATCCTGACGGGATTACCTTTTACAGTACGATGTTTCAGGGGCTGGAAGCAGTAGAGCTGAGGAATGGGGAATTCCTGGGCGGAAAAACCGGCTTTACCGATGAAGCCGGCCTTTGTCTTGCCAGCCTGGCAAAACTGGAGGATGATGAATACATCCTGATTACTGTTGGCGCAGAAGGGAACCACCAAACGGAGCCTTACCATTTGGAAGATGCAGTAACGGTGTATAATAGTTTGGGAAACGTAACGTAAATAATAAGGAAATAATGGATATTTGCAGGGCGGCATATCATTTTGATATGCCGTTCTGTTTTGCCGTTTCGCTGCTTGGTTGCTATTGAGGAGATGACTTTCCTAATAAAATTTGAATAGTTATTAAAAACCGATTGACTGTCCCCTTGGGGGTTAGCCTATCCTATATGTAGAGGTGAATACAATGCTCATAAATGAAGTATGTAGAAAATGCAATTTAACAAAAAAAGCGATTGAATATTATGGTGAACATGGTTTGATCCGTCCGGCTGTTCTGAAAAACGGTTATCGCAATTTTTCGGAAGCCGATGTTGCCAAATTAAAAAGGATTGCAGTTTTGCGTGGGTTGGATTTATCGGTTTCGGAAATTCATACTGTTTTAGAGAAAGACAGCTTATCATCAATGTACGATTTCTTTTACAAAAAGGAGCTTAAAATCGCTGACTTACAAACAAAGAAGATGCTGATAAAGCAGCTTGCGGACGGAGAAGATTGGGATAACATTCGAAAGCAGGTAGAAGCACTCCAAAAAAAACAATCCATACTGAATCGTATCCTCGATAAGTTTCCCGGTTATTATGGAAAATTTGTTTGTTCACATTTTTCTCTATTTTTGGATGAGCCAATCACATCAAAAGAGCAACAGGACGCGTTTGAAACAATCATCACTTTCTTAGATGACGTCGCTATTACCCTCCCTGAAGATCTACAGGAATATTTGGACGAAATAATGAGACTTGCCGATGCATCCATTACTCAAAATGCGGCTTCTGCGCTTGTGGCTGCTGTGGAAAATCCGGAGCAGTATATCAATGATAACAAAGAAATGCTTGAACAATATCGAGCTGTTTTAGAATCGGATGAATACAAGGCGTCCCCAATACATAGGATGAAAGAATTTTTACGCCAGCTTCAAAGCGAAAACGGTTATAACGATATTTTCATTCCAGCGATGCAGCGGTTAAGTCCGTCATACCGGGAATATTATAATGCTCTTCAAATCGCAAATAAGTTTTTTTCCCGATATTATGGACAGAATGAATAAAAGCGAAAGGATAGGGTACCCGGCCTGTGCAACAAAACCTGCGGTAGTATAAGAGACGAATCCGGGTTTCACCAACTATCTTCTTTATCAACCAAAATGAAATAAGAAGCTCTTATAAAAATACAAAACAATGTCCGTTAACTAAAAAACGGACATTAAGACGCAGGGCCGATAACACGCAAATAAAAAATGCGGTTATCGGCTTTTTTCTTAATCTAATTCGAAAAGCCGATGACGTTCCGATATATCCGCGGCCTGTTCTGTTATTACAATTTGTTTGTTATTCGTTTGGCCGTTTCGTATTCCTCTTACACTTTATGTCGAATTTCCTTTTACTGCCCTTAGTAAATATTTGGGAGAAAACGACGGATCGATCACAATTCCATGCTGATTTTAAAGCCACTACATGATATAATAGTGTGTCCTAGTAATAGGAAGCTGCCGGATTTTAAAATATTGTTTCCAGTATCTTATTTAACCTGTTCCTAACATTTGATTCGCTTAGATTTTACATTACGCCCGTAATAAAAAACATCTTTTGTTCTATTCAATTTTGGTAGGTACCCCGATTATGAAAAAAAGAGACCGTATTACTATTTTAAGGAGGGATCTGTTGAATGAGCAATGAGCATAAAATCATCCAACAGGTATATGCGGCGAAGGAAGACAGTCAGGAAGCGGATCGGTTGATTGGAGCGTACATGCCTTTTATCAAAGCGGAGACAGCCAAATTTCTGCAAAGGCCGCCCATCGAAGGGTATGACGATGAGTTGAGTATCGCAATGATCGCATTTCACGAAGCTATTTGCGGATATTCCCGTACCAGGGGTTCGTTTTTGAAATACGCAGCCATGCTGATAAATAGCCGGCTGATCGACTATCATAGAAAAGAAAAGCGCCACGGCCATACCATTTCGTTGGATACCCCGATAGGGGAAGAGGAAAAAACAATTGCGGATATTTTGGCGGAGGACGGCGACCACAGTGAAAACATAGTGACGCGCGACGCTACCCGACAAGAAATTGAAGAACTGACCCGGCAGATGGAACAATTCGCAGTTTCTTTAACCGATGTAGCGGAAAACTGCCCGCGTCAGCAAAGAACGCTACAAGCTTGCCGGAAAGCGTTGCTCTATGCACAGGAACACCCGGAGCTGATGGATGACTTTCTTCGGACAAAACGGCTGCCGATCGCCAAGCTGGCGGAAGGCGGAGGAGTAGAGCGTAAGACGCTTGAGCGCCACCGAAAATATATGGTGGCGTTGCTGTTGATTTATACCAATGGATTTGAAATCATACGGGGGCACTTAAAACAGGTAATGAAAGGAGGGGCTGTGCGATGAGTTATTTAGTTATGGAATGCCATTCCAGTTATGTAATCCTTTTGGATGAAGAGGGCCGGTTTGTCAAAGCGGCGAACCTTCATTATGAAGTAGGACAGAAGGTAGAAAATCCGGTTCTGATGAAAAGGGATTCTCAAAAGAAGAGGCATAAGGTTGGCTGGATTGGCAGCGGATTAGCCGTAGTAGCCGCCTGCTTGCTCGTGATTTTTGGGATTGGACAATACCAAAACGATATGACGCCGTATTCTTCCATCTTTCTTACCATTAATCCGGAAATTCGTATGGATTTAAACCGACAGGGGATCGTTGTAAAGCTGGACGGTACGAACGAAGACGGTGTGAAACTGCTGGAAGGCTATGATGGCAAAGGGAAAGATAAAGTAACAGTTGCCGATGAACTGATCGACCGTGCGATTGCAATGGATTTTTTATCGGAAGGCGGCCGGATCTCCTTTTCTGTGGATACGCCGGATGAAGAATTGTTTCAGAAATATGGTTTGGAATTGCGATCTAGGGTTTCAGAACATCTGGATGGGCGTATAGCGGTTACCATTGAGATCACCGATTATAATAGCGATAAAAATATAGACGATTCGTCCAGCGATACCACATCTTCGGAGGCACCCTCTACCGTATCATCGACGCCGCCGGTTTCCCAGCCGCCGCATTCGGACCATGTTCCGCCAGCTTCGGATGATGATGACGATGATGATGACGATGATGATGACGACGACGATGACGACGATGACGATGACGACGATGACGATGACGACGATGACGATGACGACGTTGACGGCAGAGAAA
>CAMMKL010000192.1 GCA_946497265.1 uncultured Clostridia bacterium
GGAAGCAACCGACGAAGTGCCCACCACGGGCGACAGCGCGCCCATTGCGGCTCTGGCCATGATGGCTGCGGCGGCAATAGGTACGGCCTTTGCAAAGAAAAAACGCGAGAGATAATCCTTCAATCGTTTCAACCTTATTGAAATAAAAGCGGAATGGGATACGGCCAATCGTGTCCCATTCCGCTTTTTGCTGGGATGTCTAAGGTTTTGGTTTGTTTTGGGGGAATCAGCCTGTAATAGCCAATCGCGTTATGACTCAAATTGACAGTAGTCTGTAAATTGTGATATAATCCATACAGAATACTTGAAAATATCTGCTCTATTTGTTGTAAATTACATAGAGAAATCAAAACGATTCTTCAAAATGCGAATAGGTTTGTTTTTGTTGAATGGGGCGGATGTGTTAAGGAGAGGGCGCAGCATGTGGTCGCGCTTGCGTAACAAGGTGCTCAAAATACAGGATACATTGATTATGATCCTCCGCAAAATGAGAATTCGGTATCGTTTGATTGCGATCGTTACAATTATTTGCGTGCTTCCTATCGTTGTGGTAGGAACCTATTCCTATAGCCGGTACGAAAGCTCCATTACGGAAAAGCTCGGCCAGACCGCTACCGAAATGCTCGCGCAGCTCAACAAAAACCTATCGACCGAATTGAACCGTTTCACCTATATTGGCGACCGTTTGGTTACCCATAAACTGGTGCAGGAGATGCTGCCGGTTTCCGATTCTCTGGACGAGCTACACAAGCGGGAGATCCAGTTGGAACTTAATGAATTTTTAAACGAACAAATTGTTATTTCCGAGATGGTGGAAGGGGTTTATATCCTAGATAACAACAATCAGGTTTTTTACAGTATGGGGTATGATGTGGTAGATCCGGACGCGATGACGCGGGCAGCGGAACAGGCCAGAAAGATCCAACCGCTGGAATATATTACTGCCATACAAGGTCCGGATGAAAATAATAATATCCTGTTTTCCCGCGTCATTTATTCCATCGACGGCAGCAGCGAACAAAAAGGGGTTGTCTTACTGGTGGTGGACGAGGGAATCCTCAAGCAAAAGACCTATCTGGATATTACGATGGGCGGAAATGCGGCAATCCTTTTTTTGAACGCTGAGGGAACCGTGATGTCCAGCAAGGACTCACGTCTGCAAGTGGGGGAACCTTACCCGGATCAGCGTTTGATTGAGAAAATCAATCAGAATTATAAAAATAAAGACTATGTGTTCGATTTTAATTTTTTAGGCGAACCATCCACAGTGGTTTTTCAGTATCAGCCACAGGTTCGGTGGTATATCGTTTCTATGGTACCCAGCGAGTATATCAATTCAGAGGTATCTTCCATCAATACCGGCATAGGCTTGCTTTCTTTGTTTTGTATTTTATTTTCCGTGTTGGTACTTTCTGTGGTAACGGCAAGCATCGACCGGCCCATTAAACGGCTGGTTAACTTGACCAACGATGTAGCAAAAGGGAATTTTGCCATCAGCGCACAGGACGACGCCAAAGATGAAATGGGGTATCTGACCAGACGGTTTGGTGAAATGGTAGTCCAGGTGGAAGAGCTGCGTAAAAAAGACAAGGATACCAATCGAAAGAAACGGGAAATGGAAATCCAGATGTTACAGGCGCAGATCAATCCACATTTTTTGTTTAATACCCTCAATTCCTTAAAATGGATCGCCATGATGAGCCGTGTCAATGTGGTTGCAGATGGGTTGGATGCGCTTGCCCAGCTCCTTCGGGGTACCATCAGCGAAAAAAACGAATGGATCACGTTGGAAACAGAGACCAACTATTTGGAAAAATATTTCTTTATACAGCGTCTGCGATATGGGGACTCCTTTTCCGTCGCTTATGAGATTCCGGAAGAGCTGAAGCAGGCTTTGGTGATTAAATTTATATTTCAGCCGATAGTGGAAAACGCCATTATACACGGGCCGCGTAACGCTTCTGATAAAATCCATATTTTAATCCGTGCTGAAAAGGTGGACAATCAGCTACAGGTTTTGATCCAAGACGACGGGCAAGGGTTTGTTATGCAGGAAAGTCAGGAAAGCAATGATTCGGAAAATAGAAAACGGCTTTCCGGGATAGGTATTCGCAATGTTAAGGAACGTATTGAGATTAATTTTGGCCCTCCTTATACCATGCATATGAAAAGTGAGGTAGGAAAAGGTACGTCGGTTCGTCTGATCATGCCTTTGTTAAGCGGAAGAGAGGATTTTGGATGTACAAAGCAGTGATAGTGGATGATGAAAACATTGTGCGGGTCGCCCTGAGTACCATTATTGACTGGAGACAGTTTCAATTTGAAGTGGCGGGAACGGCCTCGAATGGGGAGGAGGCGATCAAATTCATCCGGCAAAAGCCGGTCGATCTGGTGGTAACCGATTTAAAGATGCCTGCGATGAACGGTTTGGATTTGATCGAAAACTTAAAAAAGGATGGTTTCGAGGGTGAAATTATCATTTTGAGCAACTATGATGACTATGATATGGTGCGCAAAGGTTTGACCTTGGGCGCGGCGGATTATCTATTGAAATTGTCGATCAGCCCCGAGAGTTTCGCCGGAGTGCTGGAAGATATAAAAGCCCGACTGGATCAAAAGCAGAGCCTGTCCGACCGTACCACATCCGTTAACGAAGAAGAAAAGGAACGTGAGGAGCTTAAAACCATTCGGGAATGGCAGACGCTGCTAAAGGGGGGGACGCCGCAAGGGCTTTTACAAAACAAAAGATACCTTCCGCAAAAAGGCAGGAGTATGATTTTGTTTTATTTACAGTTGGAAGAAAGCACTTGTCTGTGGGAAGATGGAGAAGAGACGATTCTGCCGAGCGTAGCTAATATTATCAAAGGGATTTTTGAAGAAAAACAGGGGCTTTATGTGGTGCCGGTATCGGATGTTGCCATTGTGATTATGTACCGGGAAGACGATTGCCAACAGATTTCCATTCCGGAAAAAGCGGAGCAGATGGCGAGCTTGTTGAAAATCTATTTGAATATACAGGTAAGCGTGCTGTATTCCGAGCGTTTTGAAGACCCGAGAAAAGGGGCGGGGATCCTTTGCAGCGCATACGATACGATCGAAGATCTGTTTTATCAAAAAAAGCCAATCATCACGTCTATTCGGACCGAAAAAGGGACAAAACCAGAGGGGGAGCTGCCGGAAATTGGTGCGGCAGTTATAGAGTTTATTCAGGATGCCCTGAAAGAGCCGGATCTGGATTCCTGCCAGGCGCTTCTTCATAAGATAAGGGATATCTGTGAGGAAAGATGGGTATCGCCCAATCGGCTCAAAAGGTTCTTACAGCTGCTCATTGAAGACTGTTGTGAAAAATTGTTTGAACAGCGGCGGAAGATACCGGAAGACCTTTTGCAGGAAGTGCAAAAGGCGGGAGATATCTATAGGCTGGAAGCAGCGGCGCAAAAAAGCTTTTTCTGGATTGCGGAAGAGAAGCGGCGGGAGCAATATGGCGCTTTTCGCCGCGAAGTGGCGGAGATCTTGCGATACATCGACCAAAATACCGGCAAAAAACTTACGCTTACCGAAATCGCCCAGCAAGTATGCATGAACGAATCCTATATGTGTACTGTCTTTAAAGAACAGGTTGGGAAGAGTATCATTTCTTACATTAATGAAAAGAAGATGCAGCTCGCCGTGCATCTGATAGAAAATACCGATATTTACATCAAAGAGGTAGCCAAACAGGTCGGGATTACGGATCCGTTTTATTTCAACCGCCTGTTCAAAAAATATTACGGGGTAACGCCCTCCAAGTACAAAGAGCAGATTGCGGCGGGGAAGGGGAGGCAATCGTCATGAAACGGAGTAAATTTCTAGCGTTGCTGCTGGCAGTGCTCCTTGTGGCTGGATTGGCCGCCGGTTGTGGTTCCCCTTCTTCCAATGAGGAGACGGAAAAGGAGGATTTCAGCAACAAGACATTGGAAATTGCTATCTTTGAAGGGGGGATGGGGGCCAAACAGTGGCAACGGATTGCCGATGCATTTGAGGAAAAACACCCCGGGTTAAAAATCACCTTGACCGCAAGCCCCAAGATAGGGGAAATCCTGCTGCCGCGCATCATCGCGGGAAACAGCCCCGATTTTATCGTAATGATGGATGAAAACACTTCGGGGTTAATGGAGACCATGATCCAAAAGCACCTACTCACCGACCTGACGGAGGTATTCAACGGCCCCTGCTACGATCGGGACGAGCCGTTGCGGGAACAGATTTTACCCGGCTATTTGGACAACCGCAAGTATATGCCCTATGACGACGGCCATATCTATCTAGCCCCGCAAGACAGCGGGCCGCGCGGGCTTGTATACAACAGCGCCCTCTTTGAGCAAAAAGGATGGAAAGTCCCGGAAACGTGGGAGGAATTTTTTGCCTTGGGGGATGTTGCAAAACAGGAAGGCCGCAGCTTGTTTACCTATCCGGGAATTTATGCCAAGTATTTGGCCAATTTTCTCATACCGGCGATTGCAAACCATGCGGGTGAGGATGCCGTGGAGGATATTTTTAATTATAAGAAACATTCTTTTGATTCA
>CAMMKL010000193.1 GCA_946497265.1 uncultured Clostridia bacterium
CTTCCAAAATGGAAATCTCTGCGATGTCATCCTTTTCACCGTATTGCGGAAAGTTAACTAACCAAGTCCCATTAACAAAGTCCGGATCACAGATCCATCCCTGCATCCCTTTGTGAACACCATCTTTTGCGTACTTCTCTTTTTCAACCATCACTTCAACACAATCCATCTCTTTCATGCTACTTACCTCCATATGGCGTATTTAATTTCAATTTAATAGTACAAAAACGCCCGCCCCTTACCATACGGTAGGAGGCGGGCATACAGAACTTTTTGGGGTCCCCTTTTTGTAAAAGAGGACGATCCTGAAAAAACAGTTTAAATGCTGGAATTTATGACATGAAAACAGCCGACGATCTCACCATGCAACAGAGCTGTCGCGGCAGATCCGCGCTTAAACCAGATTAGGAGAATCAATTCTCAAATTGCGCTTTGATCCGCTCATTTACCCGAGCGTCCATCCCATCCGGCAGCAGCATTAGATCTTCTTCCAAAATGGAAATCTCTGCGATGTCATCCTTTTCACCGTATTGCGGAAAGTTTACTAACCAGTATCCCTCCGTACGTTGTTCCAGACAAATCCAACCCTGCATCCCTTTGTGCACACCATCTTGTGCGTACTTCTCTTTTTCAACCACCACTTCAACACAATCCATCATTTTCATTTTATTTACCTCCATAAGGTGTCGTAAGTCTGAGGAGCCCATTTGAGTAAACCATCCAACCAGATAAAAACGAAACCATTTTACCGTTGCCTTTTCTGGGTATTTCAATCCGAATGCTGATTCGCTGTCCATCTTTATTTAATTTTCCAAGCGTATAATCTCCTGCAAGATACTTTTCAAGAGCCTGCTTTTCTATTTCTGCTTGCAGCCACCGCGCGTCGGCAACTGTATAGCCCCAGCTTGCAAAGGCCCTGTTCTTTCCATGCTTATAAACATTGTCAGGGTCAAATAAGTAAGGATCAAATTTACTGTATTCGCTGTATGTCTTTGCATGCATTAAAACTTCCGCGTAATCGATCGGGTCTAACGTACAGTGACAGAAAGGATGATGCGGCCACACGGGCGACTTGCTTTCCAGAAACCAGCACCCATCAAGCTTCAAACACACATCACAATGGGTCTTACCTTCTGAATGGTGCGTCCACTTAACCCAGCCTGGTGCAGCAGATTTCTGAATAACGAGTAAGGCTACCCATTGTTTGTTATAATTGCCGCCAATTTCTGGCGGATCGTATTGGGCTCGCAAAGATTTAGATACGGGTGATAACTTGTCATATGGTAAAACATAACCATATGCTTTTTTGATATACATCTGAACCATCTCCTACTTCATGATAAGGAAAATCCTTTCACGAATAGGGGAAAAGGGAGCAGAAGTTGCATAGAACAATACAACTTTATATAATTGTTCACAAAAAATTTACAAAAATAAGCCGCAGAGAATTTAGAAACAGCTCCAGTATAACAAAAAGAGTTAGGTAGAAACAGACAAAAGTACATCTATTCTACCTAACTTTCAGGGGCTTGCGCTACGAAAAAGATGCCAACTATAGACGCGAGTGCAAAACCATAAACAAAGAATAAAGCCCCGAACGCGAATTGCGTGTCGAGGCTCTCGACTGGCCCGCCCGGAGGGATTCGAACCCCCGGCCTTCAGAATCGGAATCTGCTGCGATATCCAGCTTCGCTACGGGCGGTCATGGTGCTTTTCTATTATATCATAACACCGGCAATTGTCAAATAAAAAATCATTGGTTTTTACCGTCATTTTATAAAGCGCCTACCGCCGTGGATAACCCTTTTCCTTTATACTTAACATCCCGTTATCATATATTATAAACGGGGTCAATCGCTTTGAGCTCATTGAAGGTATCAATTTCCACAATATCCCCCTCATAGCACGGGCGGATTTCTATGTTGTAATGCTTCTGGAAAACCCGCATAGAGACTTCATCCCAATACTTTTCCTTGCCTCCGGGCATCTTGTAGGCGTCTTCAATGTCTTTCGCCATCTGGGCGCCATCTTTTTCATTCCAATACGAAATCCCATACATATGGTAACAATTGATCCCGCCAATTAAAAGCTCCCGAATACAGCCATGCCTTACCTTAAAGCACCAATCGTCTGTGTATTCCTTAAACATTCCAAGATAATTGGTGGCGTATTCGTATTTGCGAATCAGCTTTGGATTGTTCACCAGCAAATCGGCTTCGCAAACATAAGCGTTGCACAAAAGATCTTTGGCTATGTAAGCGGAAGAAATGTTGTTGGCTTCGTTAAACATAGGGTTCTGCAAAAATTTGATGGTTGGGTATTTGTGCAAAAGGACGTCAAACTGTTCCCATAAATAGCCCCGCACCAAAACAATTTCCGTTATACCCGCCTGCTCAATGGCATCCAAAAGCGTTTCTATGATGATCTTTCCATGAACCCGCACGAGGGGTTTCGGGGTATTCAAGGTAAGCGGTACCATACGGGAACCGAAGCCAGCCGCCAGAATCACCGCGCGCTTTACACGGTAGGGTTCCAACGCATCCAATCCGCTGTCCGTTATCTGAAGCTCCCGTTTATCATTCATGGAAGCCAAACCAAGCTCCAGCAATTCTGAAAGCGTTTTGTTAACCGCTCCCAAAGAAAATCTGATTTCCTCCGCAATTTGACGCTGAGGCAGCTTCTTGCCGCCTTCCCGTTCTATAAAAGAAAGTAATTCAAATTGATTTTTATTAATCTTCATTTTTGGCCCCTTTATATCACAACGTTTACGACAGGCTATTAAACGCAAGCGGTAAGCGCTTACCACCGAATGGTTCTACAGCCGAAACCCATCCTTAACCCTTTTCATTACACGCAGCTAAGGTTTCCCGTATATTGGGGGTGGAAATGGAATACCTTTGGTACATGCTACCGCACTGGCTTTGCATTAAGGACGGGAATTTTTTTTCGCCTTTTTGATGATACCTACAAATTTGACATTGCTGCGGTAAAAACGTTTCAACCGGCTAGGTTCCTTCATCAAACGATATGCCCACTCCAGATTCAGCTTAATAAACAAACTCGGCGCCCGTTTTTTGGCGCCGCTCAACACATCAAAGGTTCCGCCTACGCCTACAAAAACCCCTTTCTGAAAACGGTCATAATACCGATAAATCAAAAGCTCCTGTTTCGGGATACCCAGAGCGACCAACACAACATCGGGTTCTTTTTCCGCCATATCCAGAAAGACTGCTTCGCTGTCCTTTTGATAGCCATTCTTATACCCTACCACCTGAATATTGGGGTATTCTGTTTTGATTTTCTGCAAAAGCGCCTGCAAAACTTCTTCCTTCGCTCCATACAGATAGAGCTTTTTCTTTTCCGCATCGGCGCTTTTTAACAGAAATACGGAAAGATCCACGCCGGTAATCCTGCCGTCTAGGGGAATCCCCATCATATTTGCACCCTTGACTACTCCGATCCCATCCGGTACAATCGTCGTTTTGGGATCCCTCAATACGTCGCCGAACGCCTTGTTTTCTTCCCCAATCATCAGGGTTTCGGGGTTGGCGGTTACCACGAACATCTTCCGCTCCTGCCGCAGCGCCTGATCCACTTCCTGATAAAAAGACGTCTGCCCTTTGGTATAGAGCTTATCCATAAATTCGATCATACTGCTTTCCACACCTTTTCCCTAATTCTTCTCAAAGGATCTCTTCCCAGCGCTTCATGACGGAATCCTCCAGGAAATCCTTCGACCTCTTTTGGGCGTTTTGGCCCATACGGGCGCATTGCTCCGGATCCGACATCAGCGACTCCAGACAAGCCGCATAATGCTTTTCATCCCCATCCAGGATCAAAATCCCATCCTTATTGTCTGTAATGATGGAACGCGGCCCCACACGGACATCAAACGCAATGGGCGGCGTTGCGCAGGACATCGCCTCCACCAGCACAAACCCGAAACTTTCTGCAGGGGACGTCATGAGATAGATGGAAGATTCCGCCATCTCATCCATCACCCGGTCATGCGCCAAAGCGCCGGTAAACACTACCTTTCCGGCAATCCCAAGCTCTTCCGCCTGCCGTTCCAGACCGGGCCGCAAATCCCCCTCTCCAATGATTTTCAGGCACCAATCCGGGTGCTGTTTTACGACGTCGCTCCAGATGCGCAGCATCCGGTCAAACCCTTTATCCGGGTGCAGCCGTCCGACAGCTATCGCCTGTTTTTTCTTCCGGGAAATCGGTTTTTCATACGGTTTTTCCAAGAAATTGGGGATTACCACACATTGAGTGGTATCGTTGTGGCCGCGTAGAAAGCCTTCCACTTCTTCTTTTGTCTGCTCTGTAAGCAAGGTAAAGTAATCAATGTTCCGATATCCTCTTTGAAAGTCTTTGATCAACTTGGGATCAAATCCATGATCATTGTGAAGCTGTGCAATTTTGCGCACTCCGGGCTTTCCGACTTTCGACAGCAGCACCGCATGCTCGTTTCGCGTACAGATAACCGTACCTTCCCGTATGGCCGCCAACGCCCGCTTCATGGTTTTCTTTTTCAGGCGCAACACCTTCA
>CAMMKL010000194.1 GCA_946497265.1 uncultured Clostridia bacterium
CAGAGGCATCAGCTCGGGGGTTTCGTCGCAGGCATAGCCGAACATCATGCCCTGGTCGCCCGCGCCGAGCTGGTCGTCCTCGTCGCCGCCCTGTTCCTTCTTCTCCAGCGATTCGTTCACGCCCATGGCGATGTCGGGCGACTGGGCGTCGATGGAGGTCATCACCGCGCAGGTGTTGCCGTCAAAGCCGCAGGCCGGGTCGTCGTACCCGATCTCCCGCACAACGTCGCGCGCAATGGAAGCAATGTCCACATAACATTCGGTGGAAATTTCCCCCATCACATGCACCAGCCCGGTGGTCGTGGTCACCTCGCAGGCCACATGCGCCTGCGGGTCTTTCTCCAGGATCGCGTCCAGCACCGCGTCGGAAATTTGGTCGCACACCTTGTCGGGATGCCCCTCGGTCACGGATTCGGATGTAAAAAAGTGGTTCGCCATTGTAGTCCTCCTGTCAATTCCGCGCTTCCGCCGAACCCCGTCCACCTTTCGGCGGAAAACGCGCCTTTCTCATTTTTTATGCTACAAAGAACGCCGCCCGGTAAAAACGGACGGCGTATCATATACCTCATCTATCGGTTTTTACCGCAGAATTTAGCACCTTGCAAAGCAGGTTGCCGGACATCATAGGGTCTGTTCCCTCCGTCACTCTTGATAAGGGCGTATTCAATTGGTAACATAGAGTATTTTAACATACCAGGGAAGCGTGGTAAATGTCGAATATGAAAGAAAAATACAGGATTTTTGCTGTAAATTCTGTTAAACTGGGCGAATCATATCGCGGTTTTTACGTAAAATTGGGCTGAACGCTTTAAACAGCACCCCAGCCAGCAGACAATTGAGGCCGGCCTGCAAAAGGTTAAAGGGGATAATGCCGGGCAGCATGGCAGCGTCTACAATTTCTTTGGGGGTTCCAAACACGTGGACGGTAAAAATGTAGTTCATCGGCACCATGATTGCAGCCCTGGCGGCCGTTGCCAACACCATACCGATAACGGCGTCCTTCGTTTTGTGCCGCCTGTGGTAGAACTGCCCCACCAGAACGACCATTGCGCCGGACGCTACAAAGTGCATCAAAAGGCCCACCCAGCCGTCGCCGCCGAACAGGAACGCCTGGATCACCGATACCAGGAAGAGGACTGCAAGCGAGGGCCCCGTACCGAATAGGAGGGCCGCAAACAGGATGGGGGTATCGGCCATGTCATACTTGAGCTGCGGCATGGCGGGCACCAGCGGGATCTGCACAAAGGCCACCAGCACCACCGAAACGGCGGCGATCATGGCTAGCTGCGCCATGCGAAGGATGCGGTTGCTTACGTTTGCTGATTTCATAAAAACCTTCTTTCCGCTGCCTTGCGAACGCAAAACGCCCTGTGGAAAAATCCACAGGGCGGAAAAACGCGCATATTGATTGCGTGCTTTCTTCTTCCATCCGGACTATACCGTCGGCCCCGGAATCACACCGGGTCAGCTTTCGCTCGCGGGCTTCTGGAAACATCCAGTCACCGCCGGTGGGGAATTGCACCCCGCCCCGAAGACAGCTATCAATGTATTTCCCGTTTAGTATAGCACGCTTTCATCCGAAATGCAAGCCCTTCGCGTAAGTTTCGGCGCTCATTCGGCTTCAACCGGTTTCTCTTCTTCCGTCGTGCGGAAAATAACGAAATCGGTGCTGATTACTTCACCCACGGCCTCCTTCAGCGAGTCGTTTACCTCTTGCGCTATCACAACCAGCTTGAGCTCTTTGTCGTCCAGATACACCGAAGCGATCTTCAGTTCCTCCATCCTGCCGGAAAGCACATTCACGGCCCTGCTGATGCTTTCCCGCAAATCCTGGCGGTCCTTTTCCGATTGCGTCATAGAGGAAGTGTTCCCTCCCCCTCCGTTACAGGAGGTCAGCACCGCCGCCGAGGATACCGCCAGCATGCCGGCCAGCAAACAGGAGATTACGCGGGTCTTAAGGGTTCGTTTCATAAACAATCCATCCTTCTTTTCGTATTTCTGCATTCTATCTTCTCTGATCCGACGCTTTTTCATCAATCCAAAAATTGAGCGTCGATGGTATCCGTCACCAGTTTTTGCAGGTACTCCAGGCTAAAGTACCGGTAATTGTCGTGCACGCCGTGGTTTAAGGCCAGTTCCTCGGTGTAATCGCTCAATAGATAGAGGCGGTTGTTTTTATAACCGCTGTCGTAGTGCGTGACAGACGGGATCAGCTTCACGCCGGTGATTTCCGTTTCGTTGGTTGCAAAGTCCTTGGTCACCGTAACATCCAGGAAACCATGGATCATATTCATGGGGTCGGCCTGCGCGGATGCCAAATTGCCCATCGCGTAAATGACCACGCTGCGGCTACCGTCTTCCCGTTCCAGATATTCCACCGGCTGCAGGGTATGGGCGTGGTTGCCGAATATAATATCCGCGCCCCAGTCGCTCATCTTCTTGGCAAGGTTTTTCTGATCCTCGGTGGGGGTATTGGTATTTTCATTCCCCCAGTGTACGGAAACGACTACCACATCGGCCATATTGCCGGCTTTTTCAATCAGCTGCCGGATCAGTTCCTCGTCGTCCGCCATGATCAGCCGGTTGGAGGTCCCCTCCGGCATGGGGATGCCGTTGGTCATGGTAGTCACCCCGATATGCGCGGTCTTGATCCCTTCGCGCTCCACAATCCGGATGTCCTGCACATCCTCGTCGTCTTTGTAAAGCCCAACCGTTACGACTCCCTTTTCCTTCTGCTTGTCCCAATAGCGCAGGGCGGCGTCCATCCCCTTTTGTCCCTTGTCCAATACATGGTTGTTCCCTTGGCAAAAGACGTCAAACCCGATCTTAATCAGCTCGTCGCCCACCTGGGTAGGGGAACAGAAATTGGGATAATCGGAAACCTCCAGTTCATCCCCCGCCAGAATGGTCTCTTGGTTGACCACCGCGATGTCGGCCGCCTCCACCAGCGGCGCAATCCGCTCGTACACCGGGCCAAAATCGTAATCGTCTCCCCCTCCAGCGCGGGCGTTCGCCTGCTTGTAAAGGGTACTGTGGATCAAGTTATCCCCAGCGCCCAAGATGTGGATCGACACCGGATCCGGCACCACTGGTTCCGGTTCGGACGAGACTTCAGGTTCTTCCGAACCGGTTGCACCAGGCAGTACGCTTTCCGGCGGGGCGGAAACCGGCACGGTGCTTCCCCCAAGCTGGGGGACGACCACCACGGCCAACACCAGCACGCAAACGGCCAGTAGGCCGGTAAACAGCAAAAGCGCGTCCCTCTTTTCTTTCCGTTTATTTTTTTTATTACTCACGCAGGTTTGCTCCCTTCCTCAATTTTGTATCCCATATTGTAGAACTTCTCCTCAAAATATGCCGTGATTATACCGGATCTGCGCTCTTAGCATCATGACCAACCCCCAAACGAAAAAAAGGAGAAAAACGCCCCATCCATACGCGGTATCGCTTATAAAGTTGATGAGCCCTGTCAGAAAAATCCCTGTCCCCATAACAAGCATAGCCTTTCCCATCTGTTCGGTATAAGCTTTTTTATCCTTTTCGGCCACTTTTTCATAATGATAACTGTGAATCAGGGTAATTTTTTGCTTTTTCCAGACTTGCCATCCCAGGCAAATAAAAAGGACTGCGAGGAAAGTTAGAAAGAGCAGATAAAAAAGGTCCATGATTTCCTCCTGTTCCGGCCGCGCAGCATTTCCCCGGCCGGCCAATCCGCTTGACATCTTTAAACGGAGCGTCCAGTCCGGATGGTTATATTAAGATTATTATAACACATTTTCCCTGTAGAAAGCCAGACTTCCCCTTATTTTTTGCAACGGTTCCCAAGCTGCACCGTATCCGTTCCCACCACAATAGAGGCGTGGTATAAGACTACAGCAGTTTTGCCCGCATGGAATACAGAAAAATCCCCTGCCAGCGGTTCGCAGGCAGGGGATTTGAAAAGCAAAAATAGAATTAGCCGTTGATCTTGGTAACAACGCCGGAACCAACGGTACGGCCGCCTTCACGGATAGCGAAACGCAGGCCTTCTTCGATCGCGATAGGGGTGATCAGTTCTACATCCATCACAACGTTATCGCCGGGCATGCACATCTCGGTGCCTTCGGGCAGCTTGATTACGCCGGTAACGTCGGTGGTTCTGAAGAAGAACTGAGGACGATAGTTGTTGAAGAAAGGAGTATGACGGCCGCCTTCATCCTTGGTCAGTACGTAAACCTGGCCCTGGAACTTGGTGTGCGGATGAATGGTGCCGGGCTTCGCCAGAACCTGGCCGCGCTCGATTTCATTTCTCTGAATACCGCGCAGCAGGGCACCGATGTTATCGCCGGCCTCAGCATAATCCAGAATCTTTCTGAACATTTCGATACCGGTAACAACGGTCTTTCTCTTCTCCTCGGTCAGACCAACGATCTCAACTTCTTCAGAAGTCTTGAGCTGGCCGCGCTCCACTCTACCGGTAGCAACGGTGCCGCGGCCGGTAATGGTGAACACGTCCTCAACGGGCATC
>CAMMKL010000195.1 GCA_946497265.1 uncultured Clostridia bacterium
GGGCGTGCCACCGAAACGGCCGGGCGCAGAAGCGGAGCCTGCCGGTACCGGCATGCCGGGTTTCGACAGAACCGCACCCACAAAAAACACAATGGAAGCCACCAAATACAGCCAGGCAGCAAAGTTCATGTACTTAATTCCACAGATAATCAGGATCAGGCCCACCACAAACGCAACAATACAGCTGATACAACTAATGTTTTTATTGTAACGCGTGGTAAACAAGGAGTACACCGGGTACACCATGGGGACCAGAAGAATCCAGCGCCAGCAGCTCGCATTGTATGCGCGTATCATCTCGCGCGCCTGGGCCAAGTCTGCTTCGTCCATAAAAGAAGAGGCACTGTTCAGCATCAACTGAAGCCGAGAGATGAAATCGCCCAGACTTACGCCCAAAGCGCCCAGTTCTTTGATCGTTATCCATGTAATGAAGATGCAGATCAGCATTATGACGCCGGCAACAAACGTTAAGTTCTTACCCTTATCCCACTTACTGTATAATGTCATTTTTACACCCTCTCAAACGAATATCTTATTTAATTTTAAAACCGCAGGAAGTACAAAAAATCGCATCGGCCGGCAATTCAGCGCCACAGCCAGGGCAGTGGATGGCCGCCGGCTGCGCATCGGGCGCCGGTTGGGCAGGCGCTTCCTCAACCTTTGCGCCGCAATTTGCACAGAACGTTGACCCCAACGGGATGTCGGCACCGCACTGCTCACAGGTTTTTACCCCTTTAATCTCGCGGATCTTTTGGCGGCGAACTTCAATTTCTGCTTCTGCTGCCAAAATCGCCCTGATCTGCTCCCCATACAATCCGTTCGGATTGGAACGGTTTGCCGCATAGTACAATTGGCCTATTTCCGTATAGGCGTTGCGGATCAAGTCTTCCTGGCTTCTGATCTGGGAGTTCAGGCTGCTGACCTCGGCAAAGTCCTTCGTCTTTTGGGCGACGTCCTTGCTTTTGGACGCGATGGTTTCGCCTAATCTATCAAAAAATGCCATTTAAAATCTGCTCCTTTCTGCCGCTTACAGATTTTTATTCACAATATTGTCAATTTTACCGGCTTTGACGCTACCCTGGGAAAGGGCGGTAAAGCCTAACACCAGCAGCAATATCGCACGAAGAATTTCAGCCGCAATATTGATCAGGTTGTCGATATCCCCTGGGAAGGAAAGGCGGAAAGTGCCTGGGAACCAACCGATGATAACATTGATAAAGCCGAACGCATCCCCAATGACTCCTACCAACGCCGGAACCAGCGCAAACAGCACATAAATGACGGCCGCTTTTACCGCACATCTTTTCAGCCATTCGTTTTGTTCCAGCAGCAGAATATACCCCGCTACCAAAAGCAGCGGAATAATCCCCAATAAGCCCATAAAATAGACCGCCGCGCCTAAAAGGCCAACCGAGATACCCAACCGTGTTTTTTGCATTTTCATTTCCTCCTAAAACATGTAATCAGTTAATAAATGAAAAAGGTTGCATTGGGCATTAAACGGATATTCCTGTTTGATACTCAATGTAAAACCTTGTTTATTGTACCATCTTCACTAGTAATTTGCAAGAATTTGCAAGAAAGCTTTGTATGCTCCATACATTTTTTACAGTTAGCACAAAAATCTTATTTCCGACTATACATTCCGAAAAGCGCCCGTCATATGTAGAAACAGGTCTTACATGTCTATACCCCTTATTGTTTATTTTTCCATTTATATTACACGCCGCACTGAGTACAAACGGCACATATGGACTGATTCGTCCCCCGGCATTTTCTCCGAACGTTTTCTACTGGTCAATATTATTGACATTGCCAAACAAATATGTCTGGTGCATGGTTATCGGAACCGGTTTAATCCGTAGGTAAAATACGAAAAGACTGCCGGGCGCCCCCAGCTTGTCAGCCAAGGAGGTGCCCGGCAGTCTTTTATGAAACCATCGCTTTCATTATTCTTTTACAAAACCAACGACGGTGCCGCATAAGCCCGCGCACCCAGTTCGCTGTTGAGCATATACAGGCCCTTGGGGTCTGAGCCGAACAGTTCCATCTTGGTGATCAGGTCCGAAGCATTTTTCTCTTCTTCCCCCTGTTCCTTTATAAACCAATCCAGAAGCTGCATGGTGCGGAAATCCTTTGCCTCAAACGCCGCAGCGTAAATATCGTTAATTAAAGCGGTAACGTACTGCTCATGCTGCAAACCGGCCTTCAAAGGCGCCATCGCATCGGTCAGGCTGCAATTGGGTTTATCAATAGCCTCAAATGTCACTTTTTCTTCGTTGTTGTGCAGATATTGATAAAACAGCATGGCATGGTCCCGCTCTTCCTGAGCTTGTACCTTGTACCAATTCTCAAAACCGTCTAAGCCGACAGACGCATAATAGTTGGCAAATTCCAGATAAAGATAGGCAGAATAAAATTCCTTATTAATCTGATTGTTGGTCAATGCCGCTACTTTTTCATTCATAACTCAACATGCTCCTTTTCTTTTTATTCCTACAGGCGCTTCCGCCAGCCGTTGCACCCCCAATGATGCGGCCGGAACAGCCGGCTAATCACCTTGCAAATGCATATAATCCTTGCTCTAGAAGGATCAAAAAGATACAACACCATTTTAACCCTTTACTCCGGGAAGTCAATACCATTTTCATATTTTGTTAGGCGCAAAAAAGGCTTGCATTGGGTACATGGCCCCTGCACTTTTTATTCTCTTTTTTCTTGTGGGTTTTATACCATTTTGAAAGCAACACGGTATTGCATAGAAAAGAGTCGGCAAATGAGAGTAATAAACTGGAGGATACACATAATAATAAAGCATAAACACAGAAAAATGGAAAGGCGAGGTGCTCTCATGCCAAATATCAAACTCGTTCCCAATCCGGATGGGACCTATGACATTTTATTGGAATACAAAAAAGGGGACGTAGAGTTCGCAGAAGATTTCAGCTCTAAGAAAAAGCTTTTGCTAAGATCGCAAAGGCTCTCAAATACGATAACATCGTATGCCAAAAAAGTAAAAATCAAAACTGTAAAAATATTGGTTTCCGGCGTTTTGGTAGCCTCTGTTGCCTTCTCTTCTTTTTTACCGGCATTTGCCGCAGGCGACCGCTACAGTATGGGATACCTTTACAGTGGTACGGATCATCAGCAGATTGAATACGTCAACCAAACCAACAACGCGTTGGACACAGTTTCCCCCAGCTATTTTAATCTTCAGGAGGACGGAAGCCTAAAACTGAATTATGTAAGCACGTACCTAATTGAAACCATGCATGAAAAAGGCATAAAAGTTGTGCCCTTTTTAAGCAACCATTGGAACCGGACGGCGGGAATCAACGCGCTCAAAGACGTAGAATCCCTTTCCACCCAAATCGCCGATTACGTAGAAGAATACGACCTGGACGGCGTTAACGTGGATATTGAAAACGTTACCCACGAGCAAAGGGACCAATATACGCAGCTTGTACGCCTTCTGCGTGAAAAAATACCCGGCCATAAAGAAATTTCCGTGGCGGTAGCCGCCAACCCAAACGATTGGCAACAGGGTTGGCACGGTTCCTATGATTATGCGAATTTGGCTAAATACGCGGACCATCTAGTGATTATGGCATATGACGAACATTTTGAAGGGGGAGAAGCCGGCCCGGTCGCCAGCATCGGGTTTGTGGAGGATTCTATCCGCTACGCTTTGTCAAAAACCACCCCGGACAAAATCGTTGTTGGGATCCCTTTTTACGGACGTGTCTGGAGCCTGGACAACAGCCGTATTGTTGGGAAAGGGATCAGCAGCAAAACCATCCAGGATATCCTAGACCGATGCGAGTCCACCATCACCTACGATGAAAAAAGCCAGTCTGTAAAAGCGGAATTCAAAATTACCGAAACCAGCGGCAAATTTACGGTAGGCGGAGATTTTGTTCTGGCGCCGGGGAATTATGTCGTCTGGTTTGAAAACGACGCGTCGTACCAGGCAAAATTGGGATTGATTCAGAAATACGACCTGAAAGGCGCCGGTTCCTGGTCTTTGGGCCAGGAAGACCCCTCTATTTGGAACCACTATGACCAATGGCTCAACGGGGAAAGCACGGAATCTACCCCGCCGGACGCCTCCGGCCCATCTGCACCGGAAGCGCCGGAGCCGCCCGAATCAAATGGGCCTACCGTTTCTGCCCCTACAGAAGAACCGGAAACCGAGTACGTTGAAGCTTGGATTAACGCAAATGAAACAGAAGCACCTGTTTATAAAAACGCAAACTTAAAAGGCAACGTCATCGCAACCCTGGCCGGCGGATCCACCATCTTGGTTCGGGAGGTAGAAAACAAAGGGGTCTATCAAGTAAGGCTGTCCGATGGACAGATCGGTTATATTTCTTCAAATTACGTTACTTTTATACAAAGTCCTCCGGAATCCTCCATCCCTTCGGAGCCTTC
>CAMMKL010000196.1 GCA_946497265.1 uncultured Clostridia bacterium
CACCTCATATGCTATCCGCTTGCACTCGCGCACCTCTTTTACTGAAGTAATCATGGGGAACATGATGGCGACCTTCCCAAAAGCTGAGGCTCGGTAAATAGCGCGCAGCTGCGTTTTAAAGATTTCAGGCCTGGTAAGGCAGAGCCGGATAGCGCGCATACCCATGGCGGGATTCTCTTCTTTCGGAAGCTTGAAATAATCTACCTGTTTATCCGCTCCAATATCCAGCGTGCGTATCACCAACCGCTTGCCGTCCAACCGTTCGGCTACCTTTTTGTATGCGGCGAACTGTTCCTCCTCTGTTGGGGAATGGTCGCTGTTTAAATAGAGGAATTCGCTGCGGAACAGTCCCACGCCTTCCGCGTCGTTTTCCAGCACAGCATCTACATCAGAAGGACTGCCGATGTTGGCGTAAAGGAGGATTTCCCGGCCGGATTTTGTAACGCTTTTTTTGCCCTTATAGCTTTCCCAAAAGGCTTTTTGTTCCCGGTGTTCCCTTTCTTTTTTACGCAGACGGGAGGAGATTTCTGCATCAGGTTCCAGATAAAGCTCCCCGGAAAAACCGTCTACGACAGCCTCTTTCCCGTCGATCTGCTCGTTCAAGGCGCTTCCTAGGCCGATGATGGCAGGTATGCCCATCGTGCGCGCCAGGATTGCGGTGTGGGAATTGGCGGAGCCCCCAGCGGTAACGAACGCTAAAATGTTGCTTTTGTCCAATTGTATGGTTTCGCTTGGCGCCAAATCGTCTGCGGCAATGATGACGGGGGTATCAGAGGCGACGGTTTTGCCGGCATGGCCGGATAGGATTCCCAGCACCCTTTGTGAGACGTCATTTACATCGGCCGCCCTGCCACGCATATATTCGTCATCCATATTGGAAAACATCTCTGCAAAATTTTTTGCGGTTTGCGCTACCGCAAATTCGGCGTTTACCTTTTCCTCCCGAATTTGATTGGTAATGGATTCGCAATAATCCAAATCCTCCAGCATCATTTGATGGATCTGGAAGAGTAAGGAATTTTCCTCGCCTACCTCTTTGGCCGCTTTGGTATACAGAAGGGCCAGTTCGGCTACAGCCTGGCCTCGCGCCGCTTCAAAGCGCTTGATTTCGGCTTCTGTATCGCTTATGCTTTGGCGTTCTATTTGAATGCCGTTGCGTTTATAAAATTGGATTTTACCAAAGGCTACGCCGCCGCACACGCCCTTACCCGTTAATGTTATCATATGCTCACCTTCTTACAGGTTTTCTTTCAAAAAGTTTTCCATCGCTATGCTTGCAGTTTCTTCGTCCGGGCCTTCACAGGTCACCTGAATTTCTTCACCGGATTTGGCCGCGAGGCCCATCACCGCGAAGATCCGTTTGGCATCTGCGGATTTTGCGCCTTTATGGATGACAATGGCAGATTGGAACCCGTTGGCCGTTTTTACCAACAGCCCGGCAGGGCGGGCATGGATTCCTTCACGGTCGGTAATGACATACGAAAACTCTTTCATAATCCTATCTCCATTCTATCTATTGATTTGATACCCCTTTAACCCATGGACATAAAGCCGGGTTAATAGAGCCCGCTTTTTTCTTTAGGCAAAGGCTTTTTCAGCACTGCAAGAAGGAACATGCTCACTATACTCCCTACGGCCAAAGCCACCAAATATAAAAACCAATGTTCCACTACCGGAAATACGAAGATCCCACCGTGCGGCGCCGGCAGACGGCATCCAAATAGCATAGAAAGCGCGCCGGAAACAGCAGAACCCACCACGCAGGAGGGGATTACCCGCAGAGGATCCCCGGCTGCAAAGGGGATGACGCCTTCTGTAATAAAGCAGAGCCCCATAATATAGTTGGTAAGGCCGGAATTTCGCTCTTTTTTGGTGAATCGGTTTTTAAAGAAAGTACTGCACAGGGCGATGGCGAGCGGGGGCACCATGCCGCCGACCATAACCGAGGCCATCACCCCGGAGGAAACCGCCTGGCCCCCGACCACCAAAGAAGCAGTGCCGAACAGATAAGCCGCTTTGTTGACCGGCCCGCCCATGTCTACGCTCATCATCCCACCGACCAATGCGCCCAAAAGCACGCCCATTGCCAGGTTTTCCCCGGCGTTTAAACGGCTCAGGGCATTGCTGATCAAAACATTTAGCGCGGAGAAAAGCGGATCTACAATAAAAATCATAAGCGCGGCAATGGCCAGTAGACCGGCAAAGGGATAAATCAAAACGGGTTTGATGCCTTCCAACGCATGGGGCAGGTAACCGCAGAGCTTTTGCAGTCCCTTCACCAGGACACCCCCAAGAAAACGCGCGGCCAACGCGCCCAGAAAGCCTCCGCCCACCACACCCGCGCCGGCGGTATTTACGCCAACAAATTGGCCGTTTTGAAAACAAACCCCCATGTTGGCGAAGGCTCCCCCCACAAACCCCACCAACAGGCCCGGCCGGTCGGCGATAGCCATAGCGATAAAACCGGCCAAAACCGGAAGCATAAAACCAAACGCGACATTTCCGGCGGTTTTGAGAAAAGCCGCCAACGGGCTGTTGGTGCCAAAGCTTGCACTGGGGCCGTTGGGAGCCAGGATGCTGTCGAAGAGGAACGCCAGGGCGATCAGGATGCCTCCGCCGATGACGAAAGGCAGCATATGGGAGACCCCGTTCATCAGGTATTTATAAACTCTGCGTCCGGCGCTTTCTTTTTCGCCGTTGTTCTCAAACGGGGAAGTATTTTCCGCTGCATGATAAATGGGGACTTGGCCGCCGAGCACCGTCTCAATTAATTGCTGTGGTTTGTGGATGCCGTCTGCCACCTTTGTTCTGAGTACAGGTTTGCCGTCAAAACGCGCCATTTCCACTTCGCGGTCTGCTGCAATGATGATACCATCACAGTTAGCGATTTCCTCCGGGGTTAAGGCGTTTTTCACGCCGCCGGACCCATCGGTTTCCACTTTGATGGTAATCCCCATTTCCTTCGCTTTGTCGGCCAGCCCTTCCGCCGCCATATAGGTGTGGGCAATACCGGTTGGACAGGCGGTGACCGCCAAAACCCGAAATCCGCTTTGATGGGGGGCTGGCTGCTGTTCTCCTTCTTCTTCCATTTTCCCTTGCTCTGCCTGGTCGATAAGCATACGGAATTCGTCAACGCTTTTGGCGTTTATTAGGTTCTGCCGGAAGCTTTGGTCCATCAGCAGCACGGAAAGGCGGCCCAAAACATCCAGATGGATGTTATCATCGGTATCGGGAGCGGCGATTAGGAAAAATAGGTGGGTGGGAAGGCCGTCTAGCGCATCGTAATCGCAGCCTTCCTTTACGACCATGGCGGCGATGCCGGGGGATATGACCGCATCGGTTTTTGCGTGAGGGATCGCAACCCCTTCTCCGATGCCGGTACTGCCTTCTTCTTCCCGTTTTTTGACACATTGCTTATAGGTTTTAAGGTCTGCTATGTTTTCAGATACGGCCATAAGCTCCACCAAACGGTTGATCGCGTCTTCTTTGGTGGAAACATGAGCATTCAAATCGATGGATTTGGGGTCCAAAAGATCGTTGATCTTCACTGCGTTACCTCCTTTATTTATAAACGGCGGGTTCCGAAATCCTGTAATTGAAAGTCGGCCGCTACCTTTTCAATTTGTTCTTGCGTGGCAAGCCAGGGCTGAAAAGCGCTGGCGCTTCCGGCGCATAATCCCATGCGAAAGGCCTCCCGATAATTACCGCTTGTAAGGTAACCGTATAGAAATCCTGCAACCATACTGTCTCCCGACCCCACAGTGTTCACGGGTTTTCCCTCCGGCGGCTGGCTTTGAAGCACTTCTCCACCCTCGGCAATCAATACGGCGCCGGTTTTTCCCAAGGAAACCAAGACGTTTTTTGCGCCGCGCTTTTGCAGCAGTTTGGCATGCTCTATGACTTCTCTTAACGTGTGAAGCGTTTTCCCAAAGATGTCCCCTAGCTCCAAATGGTTTGGCTTAATCAGGAAAGGGCGGTATGGAAGCACATTGGTAAGCAGATCTCCGGTGGCGTCCACTACGATCCGGATATTTTTGCCGTCCAGACGTTTCATAATCTGTTCGTATGCGTTATCCGGCATGGTGTGGGGGATAGAACCTGCCAAAACCAAGAAATCGTCGCCGGACAAGGCATCCAGCTTTTGAAAAAGGGCTTCCTGTGCTTGTGATGGGATAGCCGGCCCCTGGCTGTTGATATCGGTTTCTTGTGCGCTTTTTATTTTAACGTTGATACGGGTAAAACCTTCGATAGGAATCAAATCCGTGTGACAGCCAATGTCAAGCAGCATTTCTTCCAGAGCCTGGCCGGTAAAGCCGGCGCGCAAACCAAGTGCGGTGGATTCAAGGCCCAAACGT
>CAMMKL010000197.1 GCA_946497265.1 uncultured Clostridia bacterium
GGCTGTGGTCAGCATGGCCAAGGCGTACGCCTTTTTGTTGGGGCGCGACTATGTGGTTCCGGAGGACGTACAGGGGATCTTGTCCGATACCTGTGCTCACCGTCTGATTTTAAGTCCCCAGGCAAAAATCAATCACCTGGCCCCGCAGAAGATACTGGAGAAAATCCTCGCCGAAACCCCGCTTCCGCCCATCCAGCAAAGGAGGGCAACATGAGAAGCCACCGCCTCTGGTACCTCGTCCTGCTTGCAATCGTTGCTTTGTTCAATTTATTTTTTTACCAGTACCTCTCCTACTGCGCCATGTGGCTGGCAATCATCCTGCCGGTTCCTTTTTTGGGATTGCTCCTTTATACACGGACGCAGATTACCGTTCGGTTGGAAACAACCGTTCCCGCCGCAGCGCGCGACAGTGCGCTGCCGTTCTCCATCGTCGTGGAAAACAAAGGCTGGGTACCCCTTACCTGCGGCAAACTGCGCCTGACCTTCGACAACAATAAAACCGGCGAGCACTTTGAAGAAGAGTTCCCTTTTTCCCTGCGCCCCCACACCGCCAAACACATTGACTGGTCGGTCGTTTCCCGCCATTGTGGAAGGATTGCCGTTGGCGTCAAGCGTGCAAAAATCTTAGACCTTTTAGGCCTATTCTCCCTTTCCCTGCGCGTACATTCGGAGCTTGGCCTGTTATCCTATCCCCGTATTGTCCCAACCGTGATAGACGCCCCCAAGGTTTCTTCCCAGAATCCGGAAGCCTTACAATATGCACAGTGGAAATCCGGCTCCGACCCTTCGGAAACCTTCGGTATCCGGGAATACCGGCCCGGCGACCCGCCCCGAAGCGTACACTGGAAGCTTTCGGGCAAATTCGACCGGCTAATGGTACGCCAATTCAGCGAGCCCGCTTCCCAAACCCTACTTATGCTCTTGGAACCGACCGGCACACAAAACTTCCCCATCCTGCTGGACGCTTTGCTCGATGTTTACGCCACGCTTTCGCAATCATTTTTGGCAAACGCCGTACCTTTTGAATCGCTATGGTACGACCCTCGTACCGGCCGGCTGGAAGGCCGGGAAAGCTCATCGGCCATGGACGCCGCACAACAGCAAACTGCGTTTTTGGAGGCGCCCCCTTACGACGGCATTTCCCGCGCCCTGCAGGCATTTTTGCACCTGCCTGCTAAGCCTTATTCCCATATCCTTTACCTGACCGCCCGCGTTTCTTTGCCCGAATGCCGCGCCTTGTGCGAGAAAAATCCTTTTTCCCACATTACTATCCTTTATTTCTGCCCGGAAGGCGAACTCCCGGCAGACAAGGCGGCTGATATCAAAGGCGCTACGTTGATCCCCCTCCATCCAGGGCGGCTTTCCGAAGAGCTCCTGACTTTGGAGCTGTAATATACGATTAGGTGATATTGTTATGAAACGACCCTTCCGCGTTAAAAACGCATCCGCTTGCGGCCTTCGGCCCGGCAGTGGACCCATAGCCCGGGATGCTGCTGCGCCGCAGTCCTCCCTTAAGGAAGCCCTGTGGCAAGGGTTAATTCTCCTTCTGGGAACTGCGGGCTGCCTGGGGTGCCTGATTACCTCCTTTGGGTTGGCTGTAAACCCCATTGCGTTTTATGTCGCCCTGCCTTTGCTGGCGGCCTTATTTACCCTTGTATACCGGGCGCGCCTGTATGGGATTTATCTTTTTTTGCTTCTTTTAGGAGCAGCCCTTTTGGTTATTTTGGCTTTTCCATTGTTTCAAAACGCTTTTTTGGTCACCCTCGCCCAAGCGCTCGACCGTCTAAACGCCCATCTGAACTGGCATTTGTCTACCTACCCCTGCACCTGCCCGGTCAGCCGGCATACAATGGTCTCTACCCTGCTTCTGCTTCTGGTGGGCTATCTTATTTTCATGCTGATCGGATGGTCTGTGATCCAGCGTAAAAACCTGCCGCTCACAATCCTTTTTATGCTCCCATTCTTGGCCTGCGGCCTTTACTTTACCCTAACCCCAGGCACCGTGCCCGCTATATTGGTCGTGCTTTGCTGGATGGGGGTCTTTTCCATGCAAATGGAAAAGCACGGGCAACGTTTTTTTGCGGAGTCCGGCGCCCTCACGGCAAAGGCCGGTGCGGTAGTACTTGTGGTAACGGTGTTGTGTGTCGCTGTACTTTCTATTTTTATTCCCCCGATTGGATTTCAGCAGCCTCCTATTTTTGAAAGCGCCCGTTCCATTTTGCTGGAGCACAAGTGGGGCAATTTCCTGAATCCGGACAATGTCGCTTCCGGCGGGCTGAGTGAGGGCAAAATCGATGGGGTGGACGTCATCCGGTTTTCCGGGGAAACCGCCATGACCCTTACTACCAACAGCGAGCGCCCTTTCTATTTGCGCGGATGGGTAGGCGGCGCTTATAACGGCCGTGGGTGGGAGGCCCCCTCTGATTCCCTGCTGCCCGGTTTTACCGACGAATTGGATCAACTGATGCGGGATGGTTTCCGGGAACAGACCCAAATTTGTACCTATTTGGAAAACGCGGTATATCCTTATCAGCAGGAGGGGGAAACCATATTTTGGAAGGATACCTTCCCTTCTTATACCGTCGGCATCAGCCTGGTAAACGCCAATTCCTTATATGCCTATATCCCCACCGGGCTGGACAGCGCCCAGGGGAACCTAAGTTATGATTCCTCCGGCATTGTCTATCCCATCCCCTGGGGAAACCGGGAATATACCTTGGAAATGGCCACTCCGCTGAATGAAGACTTCCTGTACGACTGCAACAGTATGGGGGTTGACCAACTGGTAAGCCGGCTTTCGGACCGGGAAGGCGGAACCCAATATCAGGCAAATGAAGCCCGTTACCGTTCCCTGATCCACCAAGCCTATACCAGCCTGCCCGAACAAGTTAGGGAAGATTGCCTTGATTACCTGACAAACTCCACGCCGGAGTTCGCTACCCTCCTGCCGCCGCCGGAAGCGATGACGCCGGCCGAATTGATCAACCGGATTGAATTGGTGCGCGAATGCCTGAGGCAGTCAGCCCGTTATTCCCTATCGCCCGGCGCAACGCCGGAGGGGAAAGACTTTGTTCATTACTTCTTAACCGAAAACCACCGAGGCTACTGTGTGCACTTTGCTACCTCCGGCGCCGTCCTGCTTCGCGCCATGGGGGTGCCGGCCCGTTTTGCCGAAGGGTATGCCGTCACCTGGGACGACCTTACCGAAGCCAAGGAAAGCGGAGCCGCCAACATTACAGATGCCAACGCCCACGCGTGGGTGGAGGTGTATCTGGATGGATTCGGCTGGCTGCCGGTTGAGTTTACACCTGGATTCACCGACCTGCAGTCCTTGCCGCACGAAAATGGGAATGTTTCCGACAATGGGGCGGCAACGCCCAGCGAACCGGAAAGCAGCACGCCTTCCGCCTCTTCTACCTTGCCTGTGGGCAGTGCGGAAGACGTTCCCGCCGCTTCCCTTCCGGCGCTGCCGGATTCCTCGGTTACCGAAGCCCCGGCTTTCTCTTCCAATTCCATTCCCCCCGGCGCTTGGGCGGGAATCATAGCAGGGGGAATCTTCCTGTTGGGCGTACTGGTTTTATGCCTTCGCCGGAAAATGGCGCTTGCTAGGCGGAGGGAAGAAATGTCGTTCCAAGCCCCCCGTTGCATTTGCACCTGTTACCTTTATCTGTTAAAATTGGCGGAAGCAGACGGCCGGCCGGACAGAGAGTATTCCAATCTGAAATACGCCGAAATGCTCGACCGCTATTATGGATATATTAAGGAAGACGGCTTCCTACGGGCGGCAAAGCTGATGGAACAAGCGGAGTTCAGCCTCCACCCGGTATCGGAAGAAGACCGGCGCTGGATGGCCGGGTTTGCTGATAAATTTGCAAAAAGGATTTATGAAAAGGCATCCGTCTGGAAAAAATGGGGATTGAAATATATCCATAACCTTTTTTAACGCGCATGTAGAATAAAATAAAAAAGAGGCAAGACAAACCCTGCCTATTAAGGAGATGATCACAATCCCCTGGGAATTTGCTTTTCTTGGCTGGCTACAGGGTATGCGCTCGGCTGTTTTGGATGCGGTAATGGTATTCTTCTCCAGCATCGGCAATTACGGCTTGATTTGGATTGCCGTAAGCGCCTGCTTCCTGATTTCCAAAAAACACCGGCGCCGGGGCGTTCTTCTTTTATCCGCTTTGGCTATTACCACCCTTGCCGGAGAATTTGTTTTGAAAAATATCGTCTGCCGGAACCGCCCTTTCGTGACGGAGCCTGCTTTTATCCTGCTGATCCCGGAACCGTCGGGTTTTTCCTTTCCCTCCGTGCATACGGCCGCCGCTTTCTGCG
>CAMMKL010000198.1 GCA_946497265.1 uncultured Clostridia bacterium
GTACCATTTTTTCTTTCCTGTCCCCCGGTAAGGCTCCAGCATCGAAATCCCGTAAAACAGATGCCGTGCGTTGACAATCAATGCCAATCCCAGTGCGTACAAGGGATGATATGCCGCTGTAAGCAAATCTACCGTGACAAACTCCATGGAACCTGCAAAAATAAACAGCGCCATACAGGTTGGCCACCAAAAAGGGAAGCCCTTGCTCTGCATATAAATTCCATAGGCGATCCCCAAAAACAAAAAACCCGCCAGGATGGGCAGGGTATATGGAAATGCTGCTTTGAGCGCTTTTGTTTTGATTCCCATTTTCCTCTTCCTTTGATGCGCCGCCACGGGTTTCCTTCCGATAATACGGCGGTTCAACATTTTTTCGTACAAAAGCTGCCTCCCTGCGTTGATACAGAGAGGCAGCTTTATCGGGTAATCCGTTTGTTTTATTGTTTCGAGCAGATGTATTCGTCGATGGATTTCGCCGCCGTTTTGCCCGCGCCCATCGCCAGAATAACGGTGGCCGCGCCGGTTACCGCGTCGCCGCCGGCGTATACCCCTTCGCGGGAAGTCAAGCCGCTTTCCTCTTCTACAATCAAGCCGCCCCATTTTTGCGTTTCCAAACCGGGGGTAGTGTTGCGGATAAGGGGATTCGGGGAAGTCCCGATGGACATAACCACACAATCCACATCCAAAACGAAGTCGGAGCCTTCCTTCACCACCGGGCGCCTTCTACCGGAATCGTCCGGTTCGCCCAGTTCCATCTCCACACATTTCATGCCTTTGACAAATTTATGTTCATCCCCCAGGATCTCGGTGGGATTCGTCAGCACACGGAATTCGATGCCTTCTTCTTTTGCATGCTCCACCTCTTCCAACCGGGCCGGCATTTCGGCCTCGGAGCGGCGGTATACGATGTACACGTCCTCCGCTCCCAAGCGTTTGGCGCAGCGGGCCGCATCCATCGCCACGTTGCCGCCGCCCACAACGGCGACCTTCTTTGCCTTTTCAATCGGCGTAGCGCTGCCTTCCTGATAGGCTTTCATTAAATTGACACGAGTTAAAAATTCATTAGCAGAATAAACCCCTTTCAAATTTTCGCCGGGAATGTTCATAAAGCGAGGCAGACCCGCGCCGGAACCAATAAAAACCGCTTCAAAGCCGTCCGCAAACAGTTCATCCACCGTAATGGTGCGGCCGACCACCATATTGGTGTTCACGGTAACGCCCAATTCTTTTAGGGTATCCACTTCTTTCTGTACAATGGCCTTGGGCAGGCGGAATTCCGGTATCCCGTATACCAGCACGCCCCCAGCCAGATGCAGGGCTTCAAAAATCGTCACCGAATAGCCCATCTTGGCCAAATCCCCCGCGCAGGTAAGGCCTGACGGCCCGGCGCCCACAACCGCCACCTTATGGCCGTTCGGTTCAGGACGCACCGGCTTTTCGGCGCAGTGGGCATTGTGGTAGTCGGCGACAAACCGTTCCAGGCGGCCGATTGCCACCGGCTCCCCCTTAATGCCGCGCACACATTTGCTTTCACACTGGGTTTCCTGCGGGCAAACCCGGCCGCAAACGGCCGGCAGGGAACTTGATTTGCTGATGATCTGATAAGCCCCTTCAAAATCCTTTTCACGGATTTTCGCAATGAAAGCCGGAATATCAATGGCTACCGGGCACTTGGCCACACAGGGTTTATTCTTGCAGTTGAGACAGCGGTTGGCTTCGTCAATCGCCTGCTCTTCGGTATATCCGAGCGCAACCTCCTGAAAATTGTGGTTCCGCACCTCAGGAGCCTGCACCGGCATCTCATTCTTTTTTAAAGACATATTAGGCATGCTCATTGGACCTCCTTCTGGAACAGGTTGCAGGTTTCTTCATACCGGCGGCGCTCAAAACCTTTATACATCGTAGAACGCTCCATTGCTTCATCAAAATCTACCAGATGCCCATCAAAATCGGGGCCGTCCACACAGGCAAACTTGGTTTCGCCGCCCACCGTCAAACGGCAGCCGCCGCACATCCCGGTGCCGTCGATCATAATGGGATTCATGCTGACTACGGTCTTAATTCCGTATCCCTTTGTAAGCTTACAGACAAATTTCATCATGACCAGCGGGCCGATGGCAATGACCTCGTCGTACTGCTCGCCGCTGTCGATTAGTTCTTGCAGGGCGTTTGTGACCAAGCCCTTGGCGCCATAGGAGCCGTCGTCGGTCATCATCACAAACTTGCTGCTGACCGCCTTGAACTCTTCCTCCAAAATCACCAGGTCTTTATTGCGGAAACCCACTACCGAATGCACTTCAGCGCCCAGCTCATGCAGTTTTTTGGCTGTGGGATACGCGATAGCGCAGCCTACGCCGCCGCCAATGACCGCAACCTTTTTGAGGCCCTCCAAATGAGAGGGAACTCCCAGCGGGCCGACAAAATCGTGCAGGCAATCGCCTTCTTCCAGATGGTTGAGCTTTTCGGTGGTAGCGCCCACGATCTGGAAAATAATCGTGATGGTGCCCTTTTCCCGGTCGTAGTCCGCGATGGTAAGCGGGATCCGCTCTCCGTTTTCATCCACGCGCAGGATGATAAACTGACCGGGCTCCGCCTTCTTTGCAATATAAGGCGCATCGATTTCCATCAGGGTAACCGTGGGATTCAGGACCTTTTTTCTCAGAATCTGAAACATTTTCTATCCCCTCTCAATATTCAAAAATACAAGCTTGCGAGCCTTTCGCAGAAAAAGCTTGTCAAAGCGGCAAGTCGTTTCCTTATACGGGCTACAAGCTTGTAATCTTTTCATCAGTGCTGATTTTATGGCTGCTACAACTTTTTCCTACAAGAACCGCCGCTTACCGGCAGCCGTTTCGGCATACTTCAAAAAGATAACCGAATATTATGAACAGGATGTTAACAACCGCAGAAAATTACAAATTTTTCTCTTCCATTTTATAGCTCCAGCACATGCTTTGTTCACTTTGGTTATATCCTCACTTTTCTAATCAGACATTCCTGTCCGTTCTATCTAAATTAACGTTGTACTCTCTTATTTCAAAAAATATCCCTGGTTTATTTCAATCTGTGCCTGCTCTTCTAAATCTGCAAGTTTTTCTTCATATTTTTGATCAATCAAAGCACTGATGATGTTGGGCCGGACATCATCCAACGGGTCTGCACCCGCGTCCGTACGTGAAACGCAGTAGAGCAGTTGGTATTTACCGGCATTGTCAAGCAGGCCGCTTGCCTGTCCGCTTTGCAGGGATAATAGAGCGTTTGCGACCGTTTCCGAAGTGCGGGACAAGGTACGGAACCCCTCGTTGTCAACTTCTGCTTTTTCCAAGGTCAATTCGGGATGTTCCTGGCAAAATGCCTCCATTTCTTGCTGGGTCATTCCCTGCATTTGGCTAAGCAAGGCAGCGCTTTCCTCGGATGCTTCCGCTGAGATAAGGATATAAGAAAAATCATCCACTTTGGCAAAGAGCGTTTCTTTGTTGTCTTCGTAATACCCCGCAATTTCTTCCTCGCTTGGCTTTAGCTCGCCCTGCCCCAGTACTTCCTTCGAGCGAAGGAGCGCGTTGCTGTAGGCATAGCTGTAATACTGCTGAAAATCGTAGGTAAGCAAACCGTAAACCGGCTTTCCTTCTTCCACTGCCTGCTGGTTTTCCTGGTTTTTCTGCTGCATCTCGTTTTGCAGGTCGTAAAAATCCGAGGATTCCAGCACGCCCAGCGAAACCGCCAATTGCAGCCGTACCTTTTGGGAAACCGCGAGCGACCGGCAGGCTTCCCGCAGCAGGGCTTCCTGATCTTCACCGTTCGCTGTTTCTTCCCCATACTGATCCTTTACTTGGGAAAGCAATGTGGTATGGTTGGATTGCAGCAAAAAGTCGAACTCTTCTTCCCACACCGGTTCGCCGTTTACTTTCATAACCCATTGCCTTTGCGGCGCGCGAAAAAACAGCGCCCATACGCCCAGAGCCAGTGCGACAGTCAGAACCGCCGCCGTAGCGATGATGCACACTTTTTTCCTCTTTGGTTGTTTGGCCATTTCCTTCATATACAAACTCCTGAACCTTTTATGGATTTGAAACGTTTTACGGCAGATTGTTAACCGCTTTCTGTAAGATTAGTAAGCTTTTCTAAAGCCGTTGAATTCCCTTCCCTTTTTCGGCCTTTCATTCCTTTTAATCCATTTCATAAAATCTTCTTTTTGACGCCCGCTTTAAAATTACTAACCTATTGTACAGGCCGGATCATATATTAGGAAGGGGATACCGTCTTCCCCATTCAAACATCATCGAAAGGATTTTCTGATATGGATCAATATTTCAC